>JARRQB010000089.1:0-5965 GCA_037382265.1 Gammaproteobacteria bacterium
GAAGTCGAGGACGATACCGGTGTCAAGGTGCGTTTTCCGCTCGACGAGAAAGGCGCCGACATCCTGCTGATCACCCCCTCTGCCGACTTTTTCGCCGAGCCGCACGTCGACGGCCTGATCGGCTACGGCAAGGTCTTCCACGAGGCCGGGGCCTCCTGGACGCTCTCGTCGAAGGCCTCGGAAGCCGCCAACTTCGGCATGTTCATCGGTTCCTACGAAAACATGCGCCGGGTCTCGCTGCGCATCCGCGAGGCGGCGCTGGAACTCGGGGTCAAGCGCATCATATTCGGCGAATGCGGCCACGCCTGGCGCGTCGCCTACAGTTTCCTCAACACGCTCGCCGGTCCGTTCGACTTCCTCGATCAGCGCTACCCGGTACCGCAGCACATCCTGGAGTTCACCTGGGGTGAGATCCAGAAGGGCACGTTGAACATCGACAAGTCGAAGAACGACGACATGGTGGTGACCTACCACGACTCCTGCAACGTAGCCCGCGCCTCGCGCATGGGCGACGAGCCGGGCGGGCAGTTCAAGATCCCGCGTAACGTCATCAAGGCGGTGTGCAACAACTTCGTGGACATGGCTCCCGAGACCATTCACGAGAAGACCTTCTGTTGCGGCGGCGGTGGCGGTCTGCTGACCGACGACCTGATGGAGCTCCGTGTGAAAGGGGCGCAGCCCCGGATGGAGGCCCTGCGGAACGTGATCGAAGACCACGGCGTCACCAACATGGCGGCGATTTGCGCGATCTGTAAGTCGCAGTTCACCAAGGTGTTGCCGTACTACGGCATGGACATGGACATGATCGTGAGCCTGCACCAGCTGGTGTCGAACGCGATCGTGTTGACCGGTCAGACGACCGACGAAGACGACGAAGACGAGCCGTCGGCGGAAGACGCGGCCTGAGCCGGTCCGTCACCGAGGCGTACTGAACACGCCGCTACGGCGGCACTAGAGCGATTCTGGTAAGGAGAATGACAATGGCGACTCCGAGCGACGAGATGAACACCAAGTTGACCTGGCGCCGGTTCGAGGATGGCGAGCACCAGTGGTCGTCCTTCACCGACAAGATCTTCGAGGCGGACCACTCCCACAAGTGCCCGACCTACGTGCACAAGACGCCGCCTTGCCAGGGCAGCTGCCCCTCGGGTGAGGACATCCGCGGCTGGCTCGCCATCGTCCGTCAGCAGGAAAAGGCCCCGGAAGGCATGGAGTGGCAGGAATACGCCTTCCGCCGTTCCACGGCGGCCAACCCGTTCCCGTCCATGATGGGCCGCGTCTGCCCGGCTCCCTGTCAGGACGGCTGCAACCGCAACGAGGTCGAGGACTATGTCGGCATCAACGCGGTGGAGCAATACATCGGCGACACGGCGCTCGAGCGCGGTTACCAGTTCCAGGCGGGTGCCGCGACCGGGAAGAAGGTCGCGGTCATCGGCGGAGGTCCGGCCGGGCTGGCCGCGGTCTACCAGCTGCGCCGCAAGGGTCACGCCGTCAGCCTCTACGACGCGAACGCCGAACTCGGCGGCATGATGCGTTACGGCATCCCCAACTACCGTATCCCGCGCGACAAGCTGGCCGGCGAGATCCAGCGCATCCTCGACATGGGCGACGTCGACGTCCACACCAACACCAAGGTCGGTAGCGACATCTCGGTCAAGGAGATCGAAGACAGCCACGATGCGCTGCTCTGGGCGGTCGGCTGCTGGACCGGCCGCGGCCTGCCGGTGCCCGGCTGGGAAGGGGCCCCGAACTGCGTGAGCGGTGTCGCCTTCCTCAAGGCGTTCAACGAGGGTCGCATGAAGGTCACGGCGGATAAGGTCGTGTGCGTCGGGGGTGGTGATACCTCTATCGACGTCGTATCGGTTGCCCGTCGCCTGGGCCACATCGAGCACACCAACCCGACCGATCGTCCCGAGCTGGTGGTGCAGGACGGTTTCGTGGCGCACGACACCGCGGTCACCGCGGCGGCCCAAGGCGCCGAGGTCACGCTGACCTCGTTGTTCTCGCGCCAAAACATGACCGCGGCCGAGCACGAAGTGAACGATGCGCTGACCGAGGGCGTGACGATTCTCGACGAGGTCATGCCGGTCGAGGTGGTGCTCGACGCAGACGGCCGAGCCACCGGGCTCAAGATCGCCAAGTGCACCATGGAAGGCGGCCGCCCACAGCCCGTCGAGGGCACCGAGCAACTGCTTGAGGCGGACCTGATCGTCTCGGCGATCGGCCAGGGCGGCGACCTGTCCGGTCTCGAAGAGATGGACAACGGGCGCGGTCTGATCAACGCCGATGCCTTCTATCAGGTGCCCGATCGACCGAAGCACTTCGTCGCCGGCGACATTATCCGGCCGCACCTGTTGACGACGGCCATTGGCCAGGCGTCGATCGCGGTCGACTCGATCGACGAGTTCCTTCACAACGAAACGCACAAGAAGCGTCCCAAGGTGGACGTGCACCACTTCGACCTGCGGGACAAGTTGCACGAGGCCGGCTTGGACCCCGAGCAGTTCGACCCGGCGAAGATGGGCGATATGCGTGGCACCTCCTTCGGGGACTGGGCGATCCACAATTACGAGGACCGCTCTTTCCAGGAGATCATCCCGCACGACGAGCTCTTCCTCGCCCACTTTGGCTTCCACGAACGCAACAAGCGCCGTGAAGAAGTGCCGTCGGCCGAAGAGGTACTCGGTCACTTCAAAGAACGCCTGGTGATGCTCAGCGAGGAAGCGACCATCGACGAAGCCAAGCGCTGTATGAGCTGCGGCATGTGCTTCGAGTGCGACAACTGCGTGATCTTCTGCCCGCAGGACGCGGTCTACCGGGTGCCGAAAAAAGAGGCGACGACCGGACGTTACGTGGCGACCGACTACGACCGCTGCATCGGCTGCCACATCTGCGCCGATGTCTGCCCGACGGGCTACATCAAGATGGGTCTGGGCGAGTAAGACGGAACAGGTGTCGAAGATGGCCAAGCGAAGTCCCGCAGCAGGGTTTTGGGTGGTGTTGGCGGTCGTCCTGGCGGCGACCGTCGGGGCTGCCCAGGCCGATCCGAACTGGCGTGAGAACGGAACCTCCAAGGCCGCGGTCGAGGGCGGGCAGTGCGTTCGCGAGACGTCCTGGATGCGCCGTAACCACATGGCGCTGATCAAGCACGACCGCGAGCTCACCGTCGTCGAAGGCGTGCGCACCATCGACGGCAGCCTGGCGGGCTGCGTCGCGTGTCACGCGAATCGCGACGCGTCGGGTGGCTTCATCCCGGTCGAGGCGGAGGATCAGTTCTGCGCGGGTTGCCACGAGTACACGGCGACTACCCTGGACTGCTTCCAGTGCCACGCCACCGTGCCCGTGAAGTGAGCGGGGGAGGGAGAACGCCTTGAATACCGACAGCAAACACGAACAGGGCCGGCGCGATTTCCTCAAGCACGGCGCCGCGGCCGCCACGGTGGCGGTGGCCCCCGGTGTGCTGCTGCACGCCGTCAACGCCAAGCCTCGAGAGGAGCCGGTGACCGACGCGGTACGCTGGGGCATGCTGGTCGACACCACCAAGTGCGCCGACGGCTGCAACGCCTGTGTCGAGGCCTGCGACCAGGAAAATGGCATCGACATGATGCTCAAGCCGGCGAGCGCCGACGAGGCCGAGTGGGAGCGCCAGAAGCCGCGCTGGATCCGCAAGGTCAAGGTCAAGGACAACCTCACCGAGAAGGTCACCAACCTGCCGCTGATGTGCGTACACTGCGAGCACCCGCCGTGCGTGGACGTCTGCCCGACCGGTGCCTCCTTTCGCCGCGCCGACGGCATCGTGATGGTCAACCGCCATACCTGCATCGGCTGCCGGTACTGCATGATGGCCTGTCCCTACAAGGCGCGCTCTTTCATCCACGAGAGCGTCCAGTACCAGCTGACCGCCGTACCGCGCGGTAAGGGTTGCGTGGAGAGCTGCACCTTCTGCGTGCATCGCCTGGACCGCGGCCAGACCACGACCGCGTGTCAGGACGCCTGCAGCCGGGAAGGGCACAAGGCCATCGTCTTCGGCGATCTGCGCGATCCGCAGAGCGAGGTTTCCCAGGTGCTCAAGCGTTACCCCAGCGTCGCCTTGCGGGCCGACCTGAAACTGAACCCCGGCGTGCGGTTCGCCGGAATTTGAGGGCGTAGGTGGCCATGAAGAAGATACGTTTTCGCGAATGGGGCATGGAGGGTCCGCGTTACTGGGGACTCTTGGCGGTGCTCGGTGCGCTGGTGGCCATCGGCGGCCTGTCCGCGCTCTACATGGAACACGAGGGCCACTGGGTCACCGGCATGAACAACCAGGTGGTCTGGGGCACGCCGCACGTGTTTGCCGTGTTCCTGATCGTCGCTGCCTCGGGGGCCCTCAACGTGGCCTCGATGGGCTCGGTGTTCGGTCAGAAACTTTACAAACCCCTGGCGCCCTTGTCGGGGCTGCTGGCGATCGCTTTGCTGGTCGCCGGACTGCTCGTGCTGGTGCTCGACCTCGGGCGCCCGGAGCGCTTGATCGTCGCCATGACGACGTACAACTTCAAATCGATCTTCGCCTGGAACATCTATCTCTACACCGGCTTCCTGGCGATCGTTGCGGTCTACCTGTTCACACTGATGGAGCGCAAGGCCACCCCCTACTCCAAGGGCGTGGGCCTGCTGGCTCTCGTCGGGCGGCTGGCGCTCACCACGGGTACCGGCTCCATCTTCGGCTTTCTGGTGGCTCGCCAGGGCTACGACGCCGCCATTCTCGCGCCGATGTTCATCATCATGTCGTTCGCCTATGGCCTGGCGATCTTCATGCTGGTGATGATGTTTGCCTTCGACCAGGACGAGCGTCCGATCGGAGAAAAGCTGATCGGCCGGTTGAAAAACCTGCTGGGGGTCTTCGTCGCCGCCATCTTCTATTTCAACCTGGTGTTTCACCTGACCAACCTGTACGGCACGGAGAACCATGCCTACGAGGTCTTCATCCTCCTGAACGGCGGTATCTACACCTGGCTGTTCTGGGGTGGCTGGGTGCTGCTGGGCAACCTGGTGCCGATGGGCATGCTGTACCACCCGGCGCTCGGCAGGTCGCGCGCGGCCATCGCGGGCGCTTCCGTACTGATCATCCTTGGCGGTCTGGCGGCCATGTACGTCATCATTATCGGCGGCCAGGCCTTCCCGATGTCCCTGTTCCCAGGCCAGACCATCGTCGAGAGCGGGTTCTTCGACGGCGTCAACGGAGCAATCGCGACCTACTCGCCGGCGCTGCCCGAGGCCCTGTTGGGCATCGGCGGCATCGCCCTGGCGCTGTTACTCACCGCGATCGGCATCCGGGTGCTGCGCTTCCTGCCGGAGTCGCTCGCTGACGAGGCGATCGACCCGCATCATGCGAAAGTCTGAGCGGTCCTAGCGGGCAACCAAGCGGGGCGGCCGAGGGCCGCCCCGTTGCGTTCGGGCGAAGCAAAACCGCGGTAGGAGGGCGGAAATGGCGCATTTGATGGTGTCTGCGGCACACAAGTCGTCCGGCAAGACGACCATCAGCGTCGGCCTGTGCGCTGCGCTTCGCCGGCGTGGCCTGGCCGTGCAGCCGTTCAAGAAGGGCCCGGACTTCATCGACCCGCTCTGGCTTGGCGCCGCCGCCCGGCGCTCGTGTTACAACCTCGACTTCTATACGCAGTCGCGTGACGAAATCGGTCAGGTGTTCGCCGCCGCCATGCGGGAGGCGGACGTCGGCGTGGTCGAGGGCAACAAGGGCCTGTTCGACGGCCTCGATCTCGATGGCAGCAACAGCAACGCCGCGCTCGCTACGCTATTGAGTGCCCCGGTGGTGCTGGTGCTCGACACCCGAGGTATGACCCGGGGGGTAGCGCCGCTGATCCTCGGATACCAGGCGTTCGACAGCACCATCAGCATCGCCGGCGTGGTCCTGAACCACGTCGGCGGCGCACGGCACGAGGGCAAGCTCAGGCGGGTCATCGAGCACTAC
>JARRQB010000090.1:0-8331 GCA_037382265.1 Gammaproteobacteria bacterium
CTGGTGCGGGCCAGCGCTTTTTGGTCGCACAACCGATTGATTGCACTTGATTTTCCTGAGTTGGAGCGGCCCGCGAAGGCAACTTCCCAGCCGCGGTCGGGCGGCGCCTGGTCGAGACGGGCGGCGCTGGTTAGGAAGCTGGCCCGCCGATAGTAGGCGAGTCTTGCGGCATTCGGGTCCGGCGCGTGGGGGACGGCCACGGCGTTGGCTACCCGGGCTCGCCCGCCCGCTCGCGGAGCCAATGGCCGGATCTCCCGCCGGCTTTCTCCAGCAGGCGAACCTGCTCGATGCACATGCCCCGGTCGGCCGCTTTGCACATGTCGTACACCGTCAGCAGCGCGACCTGCACCGCACACAGCGCCTCCATCTCCACGCCGGTCTGGCCGCGGGTCTCTACGGTGGCGGTGCAGTCGACGCACCCGGCCTGAGGGTTCGGCACAAAATCGATGCTGACCCGGGTCAGCGCGAGGGGGTGGCACAGCGGCACCAGATCGGCGGTGCGCTTGGCGCCCATGATGCCGGCGATGCGGGCGACCCCCAGCACGTCGCCCTTCTTGACGTCGCCAGCGAGGATGGCCGTGAGCGTGGTCGGCTGCATGCTGATACGTCCGCCGGCAACGGCGACGCGGTGGCTCACCCGCTTCCCGCCCACGTCTACCATGTGGGCATGCCCTTGCTCGTCGAAATGGGTGAAATCGGTCATCGGCGTAGTGTAATGCAGCCGTGTGCCCGGCGCTTGCCGATGCGACTTCCGGGGCCGTCGGTCAAAGGGGGGCTTGCCGGTACTCCAGGCTTTTGGAAACCGCGCGCTCCTCGAAGTCGAGGGTCGCGAGGTTGGCAAGGATCCAGGTGGCCGGGGCGTTGCCGACGCCGCCCACGGTCCCCGGGTTGACCAGCACGCTCTCGCCGCCGCGGATATTGGCGATGCGCTCGACCGCGAGCTTGTGGCTGTGGCCGCAGCACACCAGGTCCCAGTCGCCCGTTACCGCCAGGGCCCGTCCGTAGTGGGGGTAGTGGACCAGAAAGATCTTGCGCCCGCCGAGTTCTATACCCGCGTCCATGCCGTGATACCGCACGACGCCGCCCGGCTTGTGCGCGAGGCGGGTCATGGCGTACAGGTCGCCGGTGTTGTTGCCGTGGATCACGTGGACCGGCAAACCGTGCTTTTCCAGACAGTGCAACGTGCTCGGCGCGACCACGTCGCCGCAGTGCAGCACCGCCTGCGCTCCCGCCGCACGCGCGTCCGCCACTGCCGCGTCGATGAGCGGGATGTGGTCGTGGCTGTCCGAGAGAATACAAACCAACATCGCAAGCGAGGTTCTAGGCGCTAGGTTCGGGGTGCCGGGGGTTGTGCGGCTTTGCCGCGGCCAGTCCCATTCCCTCGTCCCCGGATCCGAAGTTTTGACGCCGCTGGCCTCAGAAGTAGGGCTTGGGTTCCGGCGCGTCCTGGTACATCTTGATCGACTTGACAATCTCCTCGTGGGCGTCGGCGACGCCGGCCCAGCCCTCGACCCGCACCCACTTGCCCTCGTCCAGGTCCTTGTAGTGCTCGAAGAAGTGCGCGATCCGGTCCATCAGCTCGTCGGGCATGTCACTGGCGCCCTTGACGTGCGACCAACGGTTGGTGATCTTGTCGATGGGCACCGCGACGACCTTGGCGTCGTCCCCCGACTCGTCGGTCATCTTCAGCACCGCCACGGGACGACACCGGATCACCGAGCCGGGGATCAACGGGAAGGCGGTCGGCACCATGACGTCGCAGGGGTCGCCGTCGTCCGACAGCGTGTGGGGAATGTAACCGTAGTTGGCGGGGTAGCGCATGGCCGTGCGCAGGATACGGTCGACGAACATCGCACCCGTTTCCTTGTCGACTTCGTATTTTACCGGTTCGGCGTTCGCCGGGATCTCGATGATGACATTGATCTCTTCCGGTGCGTTCTTGCCGGCCGTGACGCGGTCCAGGTTCATAACGGGTGACTCTCGATCGGTTGCTGGGGGTGGGCGGCGCGGCCTCGGGCGCCAATCGCCCTGATGCTGCGCTGCACTATAGGGGATTTTCGGCCAAAGCGAAATCGGCGAATCGACGATCCGGAACGATAACCGCTTGATCCAGGTTGAGAACGCTCGGTGAATTTTCTGCTTTAATCTGCTTCGAGCGATGCGCACTCGAGCTTGGTGCAGCGGCACGAGCTGCGATCGCCGACAAAAAGACCGACCATTACTAGTGAGGAGGGAATGCGCGTGCGACGTGGTATCGCTTGGTCGACGCTCGCCGGCGGGGTTCTGGTCGGCGTGATTCTATGGGGTGGTTTCAACACCGCGCTCGAAGCCACCAACAGTATGGAGTTCTGCATCAGTTGTCACGAGATGCGTGACAACGTCTATCAGGAATACCGCGAGACCGTACACTTCAACAACCCCACGGGCGTGCAGGAACCTCGAATGTTCAGAAAAATGCTTGTTTCACTTCTGCTGTCGCTCGCCTTTGTCGGGTATTCCGGGATGATCAAGGCGGAAACCACCAGGACCGCCCTCGTTACCGGCTGCCATCACTTCGACGCGATGGACCTCGAGGAGCAGGATCGGTACGCGGCCAAACGCCACCAGCGCGCGATCGAAGAGGGTGAAACCTGCATCGAGTGCCATCAGGGCATTGCCCACAAACTGCCCAAGGAGGCGGAGTGAACAGCCGGCCTGCGATCGGCCGGTCGGCGCGCCTCAGCGGCCGGCCTTGTTGAAATCGCTGCCTTCGGTCAGGCCGAGGGCCTGTTCGAGGTTCATCTCGCCGATGAGTCGGTCCACCGCCGCCTGACCGTGCTCGCGCTGGACCTCGCCGAGGATGAGCCGCACGGCGTTGCGATTGTAACCGCCGCCGAAACCGAACTGGACCTCGATCAGCTCGCGTGCCTTGTCTAGCGTCATGATGAACCCGGGAAGTGCGCCACCCCGAAGTTTTACTCTTCGGGGCGGTGCGAGGCAAACCTTCGACCGGGCCGCACGAGGCGGCCCGGCCCGGGATCACACCTCGAAGGGCGCCAGCTTCTTGGTGACGGCGGCGTTGGTCAGGGTCACGTAGTCGGGCAGCCCGTTCTCGCGATAGGGCGGGTAGTCCTCGCCCTGAATCAGCGGGTACAGGTACTCCTTGCAGGCCGGAGTGATGCCGAAGCCGTCGGCGGTGATGAATTCCATCGGCATCATCTTCTCCACGTTGGCCACTTCCGACAGCGGGGCCTCGCCAATGCTCCACTGGTAGGGCGAGGACGACTCGCGCACCACCGTGGGCATGATCGAGTTCTTGCCCTCGAGCGCCTTTTCCACCGCGGCTTTGCCCAGGGCATAGGCCTGCTCGACGTCCGAGGCGGAGGCGAGGTGGCGGGCGGCGCGCTGCAGGTAGTCCGCGACGGCCCAGTGGAACTTGTAGCCGTGGGCCTCCTTGATCAGGTTGGCCACCACGGGGGCGGCCCCGCCGAGCTGTGCGTGGCCGAAGGCGTCGCGCGTGCCCTGTTCGGCCAAGAAGCGGCCGTCCGGCCAGTGGCAGCCCTCGGAGACCACGACGGTGCAGTAGCCGTGCTCATCGACCTTGGCCTTTACCGCGGCGAGAAATCTTGCCTGGTCGAACTCCACTTCCGGGAACAGCACGACCACGGGGATGCCGTCGTCTTCGACCAGGCCGCCGGCGGCGGCGATCCAGCCGGCGTGCCGGCCCATGACCTCGATCACGAAGATCTTGGTCGAAGTGGCGGCCATCGAGCGCACGTCGTAGGAAGCCTCGAGGGTGGAGACCGCGATGTACTTGGCCACCGACCCGAAGCCCGGGCAGTTGTCGGTGATCGGCAAATCGTTGTCGACCGTTTTCGGCACGTGGATGGCCTGCACGGGGAAGCCCATCTTCTCCGATAACTGTGAGACCTTGTAGCAGGTGTCGGCCGAGTCGCCGCCGCCGTTGTAGAAGAAGTAGCCGATGTCATGCGCCTTGAAGACCTCGATCAGACGCTCGTACTCGCGCCGGTTCGCCTCCAGGCTCTTGAGCTTGTAGCGGCACGAACCGAAGCCGCCGGAAGGCGTGTGCCGGAGCGCGGCGATCGCCGCGGCGGATTCCTGGCTGGTATCGATCAGGTCCTCGGTCAGGGCGCCGATGATGCCGTTGCGCCCGGCGTAGACGTTGGCGATCTTGTCGGTGTGCTGGCGCGCCGTCTCGATCACGCCGCAGGCGGAAGCGTTGATGACGGCGGTGACGCCGCCGGACTGCGCGTAGAACGCGTTTTTTGCGGTCATATGGGTAATCCCCTGTGTGTACGGATGCCTAAACTGTCGGTGGTCGGTCGGGGGGCTGGCGCCGCCTGGTCGCGGGGCCGTCCGGTTCTGCGGCCAGGCGGCCGGCCGCGGCGCTCGGGCGGACCTCCGAGTCGGCGTGCCGAAACTCGACGTCACGGCCGCGTCGCGCCCGCGGGGCGGGACGCGCGATCCAGTCTTCGCACGGCGAAATATCGGCGATGCTGGTCATGGGAAACCCGGCCCTGTGACCCTGGCGAGCGCCGCAGAATAGCCTAAAATTCGTAAGAAATCAGAAACTTCGTTGACAATCATAAAAATCTGCTATTAGCTTAATCAACTCTGCGGTGAGGCGGCTAATGCAAAACTCGCATGCCCCCATAGGAAATACACGATTTCCATGGAAATCAATAATTAACGGGCTTGGCCGCAGCGTAGCCGACATTACCACAACAAAAACCGGTACTTAAGGAACCCCTATGCGGATCGTCCTGCTCGGTCCCCCCGGCTCGGGGAAAGCCCATCTCTCCACCCACATTGGCGAGTACTGTAAGGTGCCGGTGGTCACCTGCAACGGTATTCTGGCGCGCGCTGCGGCCGAGGAATCCGAACTCGGTCGGCTTGCCAAGGAGGCGATGGACACCAGCCGGGTCTCCGACGAGCTCTTGCTTGCGCTGCTGCGCGTGCGCCTGACCCAGCCGGACCTTGCCGATGGTTTCGTTCTGGTCGACTTCCCGCGCACCGCAGGCCAGGCCGACGTCCTCGACAGTATCCTCGACTCCCTCGGCCGGCCGCTGGACCTGGTGCTGTATCTCACGGTAGACCCCGACGAGCTGATGGAACGCCTGGTCGGCCGAATCACCTGCGATCAGTGCGGCGCACAGTACAACCTCTACGTGAACCCCCCCATCGTGGAAGGCGTGTGCGACGAGTGCGGCGCGCGCGTCAGCCAGCGGCCGGACGACTACGAAGAGACCATCAGCAACCGGCTGCGCATCTACGAAACCCAGACCAGCCCGCTCACCCAGTATTTCGCCCTGCACGGCAAGCTACGCAACGTCTCCGGCGATGCGGACGAGGCCACCGTGTGGACGGCGGTCAAGAAAATCATCGACGCCACGCCGCGCACCGTGCTCGAGACCGAGCCGGTGAGTGAGCCGCCGGTATCGATCGACCGCGACCAGGCGGGCGCGCCGGCGGAAAAGCCGGCGCCGCGCCCGGCCAAGAAGGCCCAGAAAACCCAGCAGGGCGTCGCCGCTCGGGCGGCTCCGACCGGGGCCACCAAGCCGGCAAAGCGCGCTGCCGGGAAGGCCACCTCGGCAAAGGCAGCGGCGAAGCAGGCCGCGGCCAAGAAGCCGGCGGTGAAAAAGGCGGCCAAGAAAACGGCGCCGAAGAAGGCGGCGGTGAGGCAGGCGGTGGCCAAGAAGGCCGGCAGCAAGAAGGCTGCGGTCGACAAGGCTGCGGCCAAGAAGGCTTCCGCAAAGAAGGCGGCGGTAAAAAAAGCGGTGGTCAAAAAGGCAGCCGCCAAGAAGGCAGCCGCCAAGAAGGCTGTGAAGAAGCCCCCGGTGAAGAAGAAGGCCACGGCCCGGCAGCCGGCCGCCAAACGAGCCGCGGCGAGGAAGCCCGCGCCCAAGAAGGCCGCCGCGCCCAAGAAGGCCGCCGCGCCGAAAAAATCCGCCCCGAAGCAGAAGGCGGCGGCCAAGAAGGCCGCGCCAAAACACCAGGCGGTCGCGAAAAAAGCCCCGGTAAAGAAGGCGTCGGCGAACAAGGCGAAAAAGCCGACCGCCGGAAAGGCCGCCGCGAAGCAGTCCGCGGCAAAGAAAGGCGCCGCCGCGAAGCGCCGCCGCTAGACCGAATGCTCAGTCCCCGGCGACGGTCATGCCGTCGACCAGCCAAGAACCGGTTCGGGTGCTGCCGGGTATGCGGTCGTCGGTGCCTACCGCCTGCAGCCGGGCGAACATGTCGCGCAGGTTGCCGGCGACCGTGATCTCTTCCACCGGGTGCCGAATCTCGCCATGCTCCACCCACAGTCCCGCGGCGCCACGCGAGTAGTCGCCGGTGACCGTGTTTGTGCCCTGGCCCATCATCTCGGTGACGATCAGGCCGGTGCCCATGTCCCGTACCAGGTCGTCGAAACCCCGCGCGTCCGGACCGCTCTCGATCGCCAGATTACGGACGCCGCCGGCATTCCCGGTCGTCGCCATGCCCAGCCTGCGCGCCGCATAGCTGTCGAGCACGTAGCTGCGCAGCACCCCTTCGCGGACCAGGTCGTGCGGCACGGTGGCCACCCCCTCGTTGTCGAACGGGGCGCTGGCGAGCCCCCGGACGAGCAGCGGGTCCTCGTGGATGCGTACCCATGGCGGAAACACTGGCTGGTCGAGTTGGTCGAGCAGGAAACTGGCCTGGCGGTAGAGCGCCGGCCCACGGATGGCACCGAGCAAACCGCGCAGCAAGCTGGGCGCGATATCGGCGCGGAACAGTACGGGCACCCGGCGGGTGCCGATCCTGCGCGCACCCAGGCGGCTGACGGTACGTTCGGCGGCGCGGCGGCCGACGGCCTCGGGCGCGTCCAGCCCGGCGGGGGTGCGGGCGTTGGTATACCAGTAGTCGCGCTGCATCGACTCGCCCTCGCGGGCGATCACGGCGCAGCTCACGCTGTGCCGGCTGGTCGGGTACCCCCCGATGAATCCCAGGCTGTTGCCGTACACGAACTCGCCGGACTGGGTCGATACCGTGGCCCCCTCCGAGTTGTCGATGCGCGCGTCGTAGGCGCGCGCGGCGGCCTCGCAGCGGACGGCCAAGTCCGCCGCCTCCGCCACTGCCAGCGGCCAAGGGTGATAGAGATCGAGATCGGGTACGCTGCGGGCGAGCCGCTCCTCGGGCGGCAGGCCCGCGCAGCGGTCCTCAGAGGCGTGGCGGGCGATGCGGCAGGCCGCCGACACCGTCTCGCGGACCGCCTCGGGGCTGAGGTCGGTGGTGCTCGCGGAGCCCTTGCGCTGGCCGAAGTAGACGGTGACGCCAAGGCTGTGGTCCTTGGTGCGCTCCACCGTCTCGATGTCGCCCAGGCGGACGGTGACGGCGAGCCCGGCGTCGCCGGACACGCCGGCTTCGGCCGCGCTTGCCCCCTGGCTACGCGCCTCGGCGAGCAGGTCCTCGACGATCTGCTGGTAACGGTCGATCTCGGGTTTCGCGGTAGACGTGTCGGTCATGCGGTGCCTGGTCTGGGATGTGAGGGTCAGGCGGCGGTGCCGCCAACGGTGAGTTGATCGACCTTTAGGGTGGGCTGACCGACGCCGACGGGCACGCTCTGGCCCTCTTTGCCGCAGGTGCCAACGCCTGCGTCGAGTTCCAGGTCGTTGCCTACCATGCTGACACGGGTCAGCACGTCCGGGCCGTTGCCGATCAGCGTGGCACCCTTCACCGGCGTGGTGACCTTGCCGTGCTCGATCAGGTAGGCCTCGCTGGCGGAGAAGACGAACTTCCCGGAGGTGATGTCCACCTGCCCGCCACCGAAGTTGACCGCGTAGATGCCACGGTCCACCGACGCGATGATCTCCCGCGGATCGTGCGGCCCCGGCAGCATGTAGGTGTTGGTCATGCGGGGCATCGGCAGGTGAGCGTAGGACTCGCGCCGCCCGTTCCCGGTCGGGGCCATGTTCATCAGGCGGGCGTTCAGGCGGTCCTGCATGTAACCGGTGAGGACGCCGTTTTCGATCAGCACGGTGTTCTGGCTCGGGGTGCCTTCGTCGTCGATGGTTAACGAGCCGCGGCGCCCCGGCAAGGTGCCGTCATCGACCACGGTGCACAGCGGCGAGGCGACCCGTTCGCCCAGGCGGCCGGCGAAGGCCGACGTGCCCTTACGATTGAAATCGCCCTCCAGGCCGTGGCCGATCGCCTCGTGCAGCAGGACGCCTGGCCAGCCGGGCCCGAGTATCACCGGCAGCGTGCCGGCGGGGGCGTCGATCGCCTCCAGGTTCTCCAGCGCCTGACGTACTGCCTCGCGCGCCAAGCCGAGCGCCCGGTCTTCGTCCAGCAAGTCAGTCAGTGGCGCGCGCGCGC
>JARRQB010000091.1:0-9838 GCA_037382265.1 Gammaproteobacteria bacterium
AGTTCATGCACGCGATTGCCGGGCTGCACGCCGGCGTGTCGGTATTCGCCGGCGTCGGCGAGCGTATCCGCGAGGCCCACGAGCTGTGGCACGGCATGGACCAGGCCGGGGTGATGCCGCAGACGCTGATGGTGTTCGGTCAGATGGACGAGTCGCCCGGGGTACGCTTCCGGGTGGGACTCTCGGCGCTGACTTACGCCGAGTTCCTGCGCGACACGCTGCAAAAGGAGGTCTTGTTCGTGATGGACAACGTGTTTCGCTTCGTCCAGGCCGGCAGCGAGATATCCAGCCTGCTGGGCCGCATGCCGGCGACCGTCGGCTACCAGCCGACCCTGGTCAGCGAGGTCGCGGAACTGCAGGACCGGATCTTTTCCACTGCGAGCGGCGCCATCACCTCGGTACAGGCGGTCTACGTGCCCGCGGACGACATGTCCGATCCCGCCGTCAATGCGATCCTCAGCCACCTCGACACCACCATCTTCCTGTCCCGGGCGCAGGCGAGCCGGGGCATCTACCCGGCGGTCGACCCGCTGCGCTCCGCCAGCAAACTGGTCGACCGGCACGTGCTGGGCGATCGTCACTACCTCATCGCCGAGGGCGTGCGCGAGCATCTCGCCCGCTACCGCGAACTCGAGGACATCATCGCCATGCTCGGCATCGAGGAGCTGTCCGAGCAGGACCGCAACATCGTCCTGCGCGCCCGGCGGCTGCAGCGCTACCTGTCGCAGCCCTTCTGGGTGACCGCGGCACACACCGGGGTGGCCGGCGTGTCGGTGCCGCTGGCCGCCACGCTGGACGATTGCGACGGCTTTCTGACCGGCCGCTACGACGAGCTCGGCGAGGACCAGTGCTACTTGCGCGGCAGCATGCGGGAGTCGGCGTCGTGAGCGGCTTCGTCCTCGAGATCCAGGACGCGACCCGGAGCCGGCGGATCGAATCGGTGCACAGCTTCGTCGGCGAGGACGCCAGCGGCAGTTTCGGCCTGCGCGCCGGCCGCGCCCGGTTCATGACCACGCTCGGTCTCGGGCTGGCCCGTTTCCGCCATTTCGATGGAGACTGGCAGTACCTGGCGAGCCCGGGGGGCTTGCTGTACTTCGCCGACGACCGCCTGTGGATCGGCACCCGCCGCTTCCTCCTGGACGCCGACTACGAGCGCATCAGCCGCCTGCTGCAGGATGAATTGCTGGCCGAGGAACGCGCGCTGCGCGGCACCAAGCTCAGCCTGCGGCGCATGGAGGAAGAGCTGCTGCACCGGCTCTGGGCGCTCGGGCAGGCCGGGGCCTGGCGGTGACGCCGGACGACGACAGACGCTTGCGCGAGCAGCTGGCGCGCCAGGCGAAACGCCGGCGTCAGGCCGAACACGATCGTTCGAGCATCTTGGCGCAGACCGTTTATCTGGGTACGCTCGGCCTGGTCTTGGTGTTGCCGGTGATCGTCGGCGCCTATCTCGGGCGCTGGCTCGACACACGGTTGGCGGGTTATTCGATCAGCTGGACCATCAGCCTGATCTTCGTCGGACTGGTCGTCGGCGCATTCAACGTCTGGTTGATGATCCGCGAGTGATGCCGACCCGCAACCGGTGATATCCCGATGAACGGCCACGACATCCTGTTCCGCATCGGCCCGTTGGCGATCACCGACACGGTGGTCACCACCTGGGGGATCGTAGCGACCGTCTGGGCGCTGTGCTGGTTGCTCACCCGCCGTCTGCGCGTCGACCCCGGCCCCCTGCAGACCGCGCTCGAGGGCGTGGTCAGCGTCCAGGAGCGGGCCATTGCCCAGGCGGTACCGGGAGAGGCCGGCCGGCTGCTGCCCTTCATCGGCAGCCTTTGGGTGTTTCTGGTGATCGCCAACCTGATCGGCGTGGTGCCGGGATTGAGTTCCCCCACGGCCGACCTGTCGGCGACCGTGGCCCTCGCCATCCTGGTGTTCCTGTCCACTCACTGGTTCGGCGTGCGTAGCCGCGGGCTGCGCGCCTACCTGGCGCATTACCTCAGACCGAGCCCGATCCTGCTGCCGTTCCACCTGATCAGCGAAGTAACGCGTACCGTTGCCCTGGCGGTGCGCCTGTTCGGCAACATGATGAGCCTGGAACTGGCGGCGCTGCTGATCCTGCTGGTGGCCGGGTTCCTGGTGCCGGTACCCATTCTCGCCCTGCACATCGTCGAGGCGCTGGTGCAGGCCTACATCTTCGGCATGCTCGCGCTGATCTACGTCGGCGGCGGCATCCAGTCGCAACAACGCAAGACACGGCCACCAAACGGGACAACATCATGACGGAAATGACTTGGTTCGTACTCGCCTCCACGGTGGCGTCGGTGCTGGGCATCGCGCTCGGCATCATCCTGCCCGCCGTGGCCATGGGTCGTGCGATCAGCAGCGCGCTCGAGGCCCTGGCCCGGCAGCCGGAGGCGGAACGCTCCATTGCCCGGACCCTGTTCATCGGCCTGGCAATGATCGAGTCGCTGGCCATCTACGTGCTGGTGATCGTGCTGATCGTGCTGTTCCGCAACCCCTTGCTCGAATACCTGTTGAGCCAATGAGCGGGCGCCGGCGCGGCGGAGACGACCGATGGACCTGAACTGGACGACGATCGTGCTCGAAATCGTCAACTTCCTGGTCCTGGTGTGGATCCTGAAGCGCTTTCTCTACCAGCCCGTGCTGCGGGTCATCGAGGAACGGCGCCGCCGGGTCGAGGCCAGCCTGGCGGAGGCCCGGCAGCGTGAACAACAGGCTGAGCAGCTGCGCAGCCAATACGAAAACCGGGTCGCCGAGTGGCAACAGGAGCGTCAGGCCGCGCGCGAGGCCTTGCAGCAGGAACTGCAGCAACAGCGCGCACAGGCCCTGGAGGCGCTAGAGACCAGCCTCGAAGACGCCCGGCAGAAGGCGCAGGTGCGCGAACACCGGCGCTGGCAGGAATTGACCGACAGCGCGGAACGTAACGGACTCGAGCAGGGCGCACGCTTCGCCAGCCGGCTGCTGGAGCAGTTGGCGGGCCCGGAACTCGAAGCCCGAATCGTGGCCCTGACAAGCAAGGATCTCGCCGGGCTGCCGGAGGAGCAGCGCGCCGCGCTGCGCCGCGCCGCGCAGGCTGCCGGCAACCAGGTGCAGGTGGAAACGGCGCACCCGTTGAACCCGCGCCAACGCGACAGCGTCGAACATGCCGTGCGGTCGGTGCTCGGGGAGGACCTCAGTTGCCGGTATCGGGAGACGCCGGCGTTGATCGCCGGCCTGCGCCTGTCCGTGGGCGACTGGTGGGTCGGCCTCGATCTGCGTGACGAGCTCAAGGGCTTCGTGGACACCGCCCGTGCCATCGACTGACCCCACGGCGGATCGCCCCGGGCCGCTGGCACGCCAGGCGCGCTGGCTCGAGGACTACCGCTTCGGCGTGCGCGTCGGCCAGCGCGGCAACGTCACCTCGGTCGGGGACGGGATCGCCTGGGTCAGCGGCCTGCCCGCGGCGGCCATCGACGACCTGCTGAATTTCGACGACGGCAGCAGGGGCCTGGTGTTCGACCTGACGCCCGAGCGGGTCGGCGCGGTGCTGCTGCAACAAAACCCCACGCTCACGGCCGGCACGCCGGTGGCTCTGGCACGCGAGACCCTCAACATCCCGGTCGGCGAGGGCCTGCGCGGACGGATCATCGATCCATTGGGAACGCCGCTGGACGGACGTCCGCCGCCTGCGGCGGCGGCGCGCCAGCGTCTGGAGAGCAAGTCCCCGCCGATCACGGCACGCGACTTCGTCAACGAACCGCTCTACACCGGGATCAAGATCCTCGATGCGCTGATCCCCGTCGGCAAGGGTCAGCGCCAGCTGATCATCGGCGACGAGGGCCTGGGGCGCAGTGCCATCGCCATCGACGCGGTGATCAACCAGCGTGACAAGGACGTGGACTGCGTCTTCGTGCTGATCGGTCAAAAGCGTTCAACGGTGGTCAACACCGTGGCGCTGCTGCAGCGCTACGGCGCGCTCGACTACACCACCGTGGTGGTTGCCGAGGCCACCGCCCTGCCGGGGCTGCAGCACCTGGCACCGTTCGCCGGCTGCGCGGTTGCCGAATACTGGATGCAGCGCGGCCGCGACACCCTGGTGGTGTACGACGACCTGTCGACCCACGCCCGTACCTATCGCGAACTCTCACTGCTGTTGCGCCGCCCACCCGGGCGCGAGGCGTATCCGGGCGACGTGTTCTCGGTGCACGCCAAGCTGCTGGAACGTTCCACTTGCCTCAACGCCGCCTCCGGCGGCGGCAGCATGACGGCGCTGCCGATCGTCGAAACCAACCAGGGCGAGATTGCCGCCTACATTCCGACCAATCTTATCTCCATCACCGACTGCCAGGTCTACCTCGATGCCGGGCTGTTCGACGCCGGCTTCCGGCCCGCGATCGACATCGGCAAGTCGGTGTCGCGCATCGGCGGTGCCGCCCAGCACCCGGGCATCAAGGCCGAGGCGGGACGCATCAAGCTGGACTATCTGCAGTTTCTCGAGCTCGAGGCGTTCACCCGCTTCGGCGCGCGGCTGGAGGCCGGCATGGAACGGGCCATCCGGCGCGGCCGGCTGCTGCGCGAGATCCTCAAGCAGGACCGCCTCTCGCCCATGCCGGCAACCTTTGAAATGGCCTGGCTGGTGGCGTTCAACGACGGTCGCTTCGACACCCTGGCCCCGGAGCGGGTGGCATCCGCGCTGGCGACGCTGGCGCGTGCCGCCGCCGACTGCCCGCTCACCCTGCAGAGCCCGCGCGCGGACTGGAGCGCCGCCGTCGCCGACTGGCTGGCCGACAGCCCCGCCGGCGGCACGCCATGACCCAGCGGCGGCAGCTCGAGCACCGGCTCGCCGGCATGGCCGAGATCGGCGAGATCATGCACAGCATGAAGAACCTCGCCTTTATGGAGACCCGCAAGCTGGCGCGGCTGCTGCCCAACCCGCAGGCGCTGGTGCGGCAGACCGAAGCGGTGGCGGCGGACCTGCTCGCCTTCCGGCCGGACCTGCTGCCGGCCGCGGCGCCCGCGCACCGGGTCTTCCTGCTGCTGGGTTCACGGCGGGGCTTCTGCGGCGACTTCAACGAACGCCTGATCGAGCGCTGGCGCGTCGAGCAAGCGGACCGGCAGCCGCACAGCAGTGCCGTGATCGCCGTCGGCCACAAGCTGGTGGCGCGGCTGCACGCCGCGACCGCGGTGGTGGGACTGGACGGTGCCGACGTCGCCGAGGAGGTCCCCGCGGCGTTGGCGGCCATCGTCGCGGAGTTGACGGCGCAGCAACAACGCCACCCGGTATTGACGCTGACCGTCCTGTGGCACCGCGGCCGCGGCCCCGCGGCGACGGTGCGGGACCTGCTGCCGCCGTTCGCGGCGCCGCGCCCCAGCACGGCAACGCCAGCCTTCGCCCCCGAACTCAATCTGCCGGCCGAGGACTTCCTGTTGGGGCTGGTCGAGCAGTACCTGTTCGCGTCCCTGCACGCGATGCTGTACGAGTCCCTGCTGGCGGAGAACGAACGCCGGGTCCGCCACCTCGACGGCGCGGTGCGTCACCTGGAAGAACGCTCGGCAACCCTCCAGCGGCGCGTCCGCGCACTGCGTCAGGAGGAGATCATCGAGGAGATCGAGGTCATCCTGCTGAACGCAGCCGGCCCCGAACAGCGCCGCCACGGGGGCGACGAGCCGCCCGGTTGACGGGGCTCGGCGGTGGGCCGACGGCCCGCGCGCCCTATTCGACCGTGACGGACTTGGCCAGGTTGCGCGGCTGGTCGACGTCCGTGCCCTTGAGCAGGGCGACGTGGTAGGCGAGCAGCTGCAGCGGAATGCTGTAGACGATCGGGGCGGTGCTCGGGAAGATGTCGGCGAGCGTGAGGTTGTGGTACTTGTCAGTCTTAATCAGGGTATCAGTTTTTCATTTGTTATCTTGGGTGTTTTAGGACTCTTTCTTGGATATCGACGAGACCAGGGCCAGGGGACCGTGCTTCAGCTCGCCGGCCGGATACGCCTCGGCATGGATGTAGGAGATCTCCTTGAGCTTGAGCGCCCCTTCCATGGCAATCGGGAAGAAGGTGCCGCGGCCGAGGAACAGGGCGTTGTCCTTGTCGGCGAACTCGTTGGCCATTTCGGCAATCGCGTCCGAGAGCTCCAGCACCACCTCGACCTGGCGGGGCAGGGCGTGCAGTTCCTCGACCAGTTCGCGCTCCCGCTCCGCCGTCATGCCGCGGCGGCGCGCCAGTGCCAGGGTCAACAGGCGCAGGGCGACCAACTGGGTCGTGAAGGCCTTGGTGGAGGCGACGCCGATCTCCGGCCCGGCGCGGGTCATCAGGGCCACGTCGGACTCGCGCACCAGCGAGCTCTCGGGCACGTTGCAGATGACCATGCTGCCCAGATAGCCCGACTGCCTGGCGCCGCGCAGTGCCGCGAGGGTGTCCGCGGTCTCGCCCGACTGGGAGACGGTCACGAACAGGCAGTCGTCGGGCACCACCGCGTGGCGGTAGCGGTATTCGCTCGCCACCTCGACCTGGCAGGGAACACCGACCTCTTCCAGCCAATAGCGCGCCACCATGGCGGCGTGGTAGCTGGTGCCGCAGGCGATGATCTGCACCGCGCGGGCGCGGTCCAGCAGGGCGGCGGCCTCGGGCCCGAAGCTGGCCTCCAGCAGTCGGCCCTTGTGGATCCGTCCCTCGAGCGTCTCGGCGATCACCGCCGGTTGCTCGTAGATCTCCTTGAGCATGTAGTGCCGGTAGGGACCCTTGTCGGCCGCGGACGCCGTCAGTGCGGATTCCCGCACCGGGCGTTCCACCGCCCGGCCGGCGGCGTCGTACACGGCGACGCCGTCGCGCGACACCTCGGCCACGTCGCCCTCCTCGAGAAACACGAAGCGCTGGGTGACCGGCAGCAGGGCGAACACGTCGGAGGCGATGAAGGTCTCGCCGACCCCCAGGCCCACCACCAGCGGGCTGCCCGAGCGCGCGACGATGAGGCGGCGGGCGTCGGCGGGGCTCAGCACGGCCAGCGCATAGGCACCGACCAGGCGCTCGAGCGCCCCGCGCACCGCCTCGGCCAGGTCGGTGGTGCTCTCCAGGATGCTCGCGAGCAGGTGGGCGATGACCTCGGTGTCGGTCTCGGAGGTGAAGCTGAAGCCCTTGGCCTCGAGCTCCGCCCGCAACTCGGCGTGGTTTTCGATAATGCCGTTGTGGACGATGGCGATGCGCTCGCCGCACATGTGCGGGTGGGCGTTGCGTTCGGCGGGCATACCGTGGGTCGCCCAGCGGGTGTGCGCGATGCCCATCTCGCCGCCGATCGCGCCGCGGTCGAGCAGCTCCTGCAGCATCGCCACCTTGCCCACCGACCGGATACGTTGCAGGTGATCGCCCTGCCGCACCGCGATGCCGGCGGAGTCGTAGCCGCGGTACTCCAGGCGCCGCAGACCCTCCATCAACACCGGGACGACATCGCGTTGGGCCACCGCTCCGACGATTCCGCACATAGGTCGCTACTCTTCAGGGGGCTGTTTGGCCGGCCTTTCCCAGCCGTCGATGGTCACCTGCCGGGCGCGGGTCAGGGTAAGCTTGTCCGCCGGCGCATCGCGGGTGATCACCGACCCCGCGCCCACGGTCGCGCCGTCGCCCACGCTCACCGGCGCCACCAACGCGGTGTTGGAACCGATGAAGGCGCGGTCGCCGATCACCGTGCGGTGCTTGTTGGCGCCGTCGTAGTTGCAGGTGATGGTTCCCGCACCGACGTTCACGCCGGCGCCGATGTCGGCGTCGCCGACGTAGGTCAAATGATTGACCTTGGAGCCCCGGCCGATGACCGCCTGTTTGATCTCGACGAAGTTGCCGACGTGCGCGTCGCCGATCAGGTCGGCACCCGGGCGGAGCCGGCTGAATGGTCCGATGCGGCTGCCGGGACCCACCCGAGCGCGCTCCAGCACGCAGTTCTCCAGAATCTCGACCCCGTCGCCGATGAACACGTCGCGCAGCACGGTATTGGCGCCGATGCGCACATCGCTGCCCAGCACCACTTCGCCCTCGACGATGACGTTGACGTCGATGGAGACGTCCGTGCCATGGCTCAGGCGGCCGCGCAGATCGAAGCGGGCGGGGTCCGCCAGAGTGACGCCGGACAGCAGCAGCTCCTCGGCGCGGGCGCGCTGGTAGACGCGTTCCAGCACTGCCAGCTGGCTACGGTTGTTGACGCCTTCCGCTTCGAAGGCGTCGGCCGGCTGGGCGACGTGCACGGCGATGCCTTCGTGCACCGCCATCTCGATCAGGTCGGTGAGGTAGTACTCGCCCTGGGCGTTGTCGTTCGACAATCGCCCCAGCCAGTCCGCCAGGCGATCCGCACCGAGCAGCATGATCCCGGTGTTGATCTCGCGGATGGCCAGCTCGTCGGGACCGGCGTCCTTTTGCTCGACGATGCGCAGCACGTTGCCGGCCTCGTCGCGCACGATGCGGCCGTAACCGGACGGGTCGGCCAGGTCGACGGTGAGCAGCCCGAGCGCCGACTCGGTGCCTTCGAGCAGCCGCAGCAGCGTCCCGGTGCGAATCAGCGGGACGTCGCCGTACAGCACCAGCACCCGGTCGACGCCGTCGAGATGGGGCAGGGCCTGTTGCACGGCGTGGCCGGTGCCGAGTTGCTCGGCCTGTTCGGCCCAGGCGATGTCGCGTTCGGCAAACACCTCGCGCACCCGTTCGCCGCCGTGACCGTAGACCACGACGGTGCGCGCCGGCGCGAGTTCCGCGGCGGTGTCCAGGACGTGGCCGAGCAGCGGCCTGCCCGCCAGCGGGTGGAGCACCTTGGGCACGGCCGACTTCATGCGGGTTCCCTGACCCGCGGCCAGGATGACGATACCGAGGGACATGCTGTTGTAGCGACCGCCAGCGGCGTTAGTTGATGGAGCAGAACCCCAGGCCGGGGGCAAGCCGCGCGCCGCCTCAGCTGCGCTTGAGCTTGCGCAGGCGCTCGATGGCGCGCAGCTGGGCGACGGCCTCGGCGAGTTCGGCCTGGGCTTTGGCGTACTCGAACTCGGAGTTGCGGTTGCTCAGCACGTCCTCCGCGCGCTGCTTCACCTTCGCGGCGGCGGCCTCGTCCAGGTCGGCGGCGCGGATGCCGGTGTCGGCCAGGACCGTGACCCGAAACGGCTGCACCTCGATCATGCCGCCGGAGACGTAGAAGTGCTCCATCGGCTTGCCGTCGCCCGGGTCGATGCGCACGTCGCCCGGCTTGAGCCGGGTCACCAGCGGCGCGTGGCGCGGCGCGATGCCGATCTCGCCCATGGTCGCCGGGGCGTAGACCATCTCGCCCTGACCGGAGAACAGGGCCCCTTCGGCGCTGACGACATCGACGTGTACCTTCATGGACATGGCTGGACCTCCCGTGGGCTCCGTCAGGCGGCCTTGCTGCTCTCGGCGCGCTCGACCACCTCTTCGAGGCTGCCGCACATGTAGAACGCCTGCTCCGGCAGGTGATCGTACTCGCCGGCGAGGATGGCCTTGAAGCTCGCGATGGTGTCCTTGAGGGAAACGTACTTGCCGGGCGCGCCGGTGAACACCTCGGCCACGAAGAACGGCTGCGACAGGAAACGCTGGATCTTACGGGCCCGCGCCCGCAAGATCCAGCGCTACCTGTCGCAGCCGTTCTTCGTCGCCGAGGTGTTCACCGGCGCGCCCGGCAAGTACGTCTCGCTGAAGGACACCATCGCCAGCTTCAAGGCCATCCTCGCCGGCGAGTACGACCACCTGCCAGAGCAGGCGTTCTACATGTGCGGCAGCATCGAAGAGGTGGTCGAGCGCGCCGAGAGCAGCAAGGCCGCCTGACGGAGCCCACGGGAGGTCCAGCCATGTCCATGAAG
>JARRQB010000092.1:0-10091 GCA_037382265.1 Gammaproteobacteria bacterium
CTCGGCCACGACCTTGGCGCGATGTGCCTTCGCGTCCTCGATGATCCGAGCCGCTGCGCCGCGTGCGCGCGGCACCACGTCGTTGGCGTAGGCCTCTGCCTGGTTCTGCAGACGCACGTTGTCCTCGCGGGCCTTGATGGCGTCGGCAAAGGCGTCGGCTACCACCTCGGGCGGACCCGCGTCCTGGATGTTGATGTTCAGCACGATCAGGCCGGTGCGATACAGGTCCATGAGTTCGCGCGTGCCCTCCTGCACCGCCGCCGCGATACCGCTGCGGTTTTCGGTAGTGATTTCGTCGAGCAGGCTGCGGCCGATGACCTCGCGCAGGGCCGACTCCATGGCGCCGCGGATGGCGTTTTCCGGATCTGCGTCCTGGAAAAGGTAGTCCGCCGGATCGAGGATGCGGTACTGCACCGAGAGCACCAGGTCGACGATGTTCTCGTCGCGCGTCAGCATCTGCGCGCGGTGCGGAAACTCGTGAACCTTGTCGACATCGACCGGCACCACCTCGTCGACGAAGGGCAACTTCAGGTGCGGACCGGGCTCGGTAACCTTGTTGAAGGCGCCGAACCGCTTCACCACCCCGCGCTCGGCGGGCTCGATAATGTAGAAGGACTGGATCCCCAGCAGGACGATAACCACCAGGGCGATGACCACGCCGAGGCCGCCGAAGGCCTTGCCGCTCGGGCCGCCGCCAAAGGACGGGCCGTCGCCGCCTTTGCCGTTGCCGCCGCCGGTGCGCCGACCACCAAACAGGCCGCCGAGTTTGTCCTGCAGCTTTTTCACGACTTCGTCGAGATCGGGCGGACCCTGATCGCCACCCTTGCCGCTCCATGGATCGCGGTTGCCACCGCCACCCGGCTCATTCCAGGCCATAAATTGCTCCAGATGATTGCGTTGCCGCGCCTTTCGGCGCTCGTGTCCGGCCGATTCTAACAAGTTAGCCCCGCCGTGCCGCGGCGGACTGCGAAATTTGTCGCGGCGCTAGCCGCCCCGCAGGTGTCGCTGCAGTTCCGGCTCGCTGTGCAACAGGCGATTCAGATCGCGCGCCACGAACGCCACCTCCAGCTCCCAACCCCCGGTCGCTTCGTGCCTCTCCTGCAGCACTTGGCCGCGCTGAAACAGCAGCGCGCGCAACCGACCGTCCCCGGGGCCCAGGCGTACGATCCGGTGGACATGCTCTTCGCGAAAAAATTCCTGCAACGCGTCGAGCAGCAGGGGAATTCCCGCGCCCGTGTGGGCCGACACCCAGACCCGCTGCACCCGGCCAGCCTGGTCGCGTTCGACGCGCGGCTCGGCGTCTGCGAGCAGGTCGATCTTGTTGTACACCTCGATGCAGGGCAGCTCGCCCGCGCCGATTTCGGCCAACACTCCGGTCACCTCCGCGCGCTGCGCGTCGCGCTCCGGGCTGGACGCGTCGATCACGTGCAGCAGCAAGGCGGCCTGCACGGTCTCCTGCAGGGTGGAGCGGAAGGCGGCGATCAGCTCATGCGGGAGCCGCGACACGAAGCCGACCGTGTCCGCCAGCACCACCGGGTCGCCCGCAGGCAGCGTCAGCCGACGCAGCGTGGGGTCGAGGGTGGCGAACAACTGGTTCTCGGCAAAGACGCCCGCCGCGGTCAGGGCGTTGAACAGCGTCGACTTGCCGGCATTGGTGTAACCAACCAGCGACACGGTCGAAACCTCGGCCCGAAGGCGTGCCCGGCGCCCTTGCTCGCGCTGACTGTCGACACGTTTCAACCGCTGGCGTATCTGGTCGATGCGCTGACCAAGCAGCCGGCGGTCGGTCTCGAGCTGGGTCTCGCCGGGCCCGCGCAGGCCGATCCCGCCCTTCTGGCGTTCCAGGTGGGTCCAGCCGCGTACCAACCGGGTGGACAGGTGGCGCAGCTGCGCCAGCTCGACCTGCAGCTTGCCCTCGAAAGACCGCGCCCGCTGCGCGAAAATGTCGAGTATCAGGCCCGAGCGGTCCAGCACCCGGCACGACAACACCCGCTCGAGGTTGCGCTCCTGGCTGGGTGAGAGTTCGTGGTCGAAGATGACGATCTCCGCCCCCGCTTCGGCTACGGCCTGCCTGATCTCCTCGGCCTTGCCCGAGCCGACGAACAACCGCGGGTCGGGGGCTTGGCGCACCGCCGTAACAAACCCCACGGGCCAGGCGCCGGCCGAGGATGCCAGCTCCGTGAACTCCTGCCTGGCGGCGGCGCCGGCGGGCTCGCCCGGCAGATCCACCTGCACCAGCACCGCCGACTCGCCGCGCTCGGGGCGTTCGAACATTGCGTCAGCGGGCGCGCCGCGGCGCGCCCGCGCAAGTGAGCGGGAATGCGAGTGGGTTCATAGCGCGGTAGGTGTGGGCGGCAGTGACCGGTTACAACGGTGCAGCGTGCGCAAACCGGCGCCGCTGCGGCGCTCAGGCGTTGCCGGGCTCGGGCGCGCCCTGGTCGGCGTGCGGGCTCTGGATACGCACGTTGCGGGCGGGCACCACCGTCGAGATGGCGTGCTTGTAGACCATTTGACTGACGCTGTTCTTCAACAGCACCACGAACTGGTCGAAGGACTCGATGGTACCCTGCAGCTTGATGCCGTTGACCAGGAAGATCGAAACCGGGATGCGTTCCTTGCGCAGCGCGTTGAGGAAAGGGTCTTGGAGACTTTGCCCTTTTGACATTGTCTTCTCCGTACTTAAGTAATTGTTATCGCGGTAAAAACCGTCCGCAAATAAGGCCCTTACGGCCCAAAACTCACTAAGCTGCCAATATAGCACATTGCCATCGGGAGAAGCTTCACGGGACCGCTGCCGCCGTCAGACGCTCTCGGCCCCGCGCTGGAGGTGGCGCTGGATCAGCCGCATCGCGGCGCCGGCAGGTCGGGCGTGAGGTCCGGTCGAGCCACCAGCCCCGCGACCTCCGCCTCCAGGCCATCGGCCAGCATCTGCTCGAACCGGGCGGTGATGCGATCGCCCAGTGCCCCGCGCTCGCTGGGCGAGCAGACCAGCTTGCAGACCCGATACGGCAGCGTCTCGCCGCCCCCCGCCGCTTGCAGGGCGCTGATCGGGCGGCCGGTCAGTTCCCAGACCTCCAGCGCCCGCAGGGTGCGCTGCGGGTCGTTGGGGTGAATCCGGGCCGCGGCTGCCGGGTCCAGCCGGGCAAGCCGCGCGTGCAGGGCGGCCAGTCCCGCGCGGCGCAGTTCCCGCTCCAAGCGCTCGCGCACCGCCGGGTCGGCGGGCGGCAGTGCGGCGAGGCCGTGCTCGAGCGCGTGGAAGTAGAGCATGGTGCCGCCGACCAGCAGCGGGACCCGGCCGGCGGCGGTGATGTCCGCCATCTCGCGCAGGGCATCGGTACGAAAGCGGGCCGCCGAATAGGCCTCGGCCGGGTCGCAGATGTCGATCAGGCGATGCGGCGCGCGCGCCAGCACCGCGGCATCGGGCTTGGCGGTGCCGATGTCCATGCCGCGGTACACCAGCGCCGAGTCCACGCTGACGATCTCGCACGGCAGGCGTTCGACCAGCCCGACCGCCAGCGCGGTCTTGCCGGACGCGGTCGGCCCCATTACGAAAACCGCCGGTGGTCGGCGCCCCTCCGCCGCCCCGCTCACCGCCCGCGCAGGAACAGCTTGTCGAGTTCCGCCATGCTCAGACGGGTCCAGGTCGGGCGGCCGTGGTTGCATTGGCCAGCGCGCTCGGTGCGCTCGATATCGCGCAGCAGGGCGTTCATCTCGTCCAGGGTGAGGCGGCGGTTTGCGCGCACCGAACCGTGGCAGGCCATCGTCGACAGGACCTCGTTGATCGCCTCGCGCAGCCGCCTCGTGTCACCGTGAACGGCGAGATCGGACAACAGATCGCGCAGCAGTCGCTCCACGTCGGCCCCGCGCAAGATGGCCGGGATGGCCCGCACCGCCAGCGTCTCCTGGTCGAGTTGGTCAACCTCGAGTCCGAGTGCCGCGAAGGTCTCGGCGTGCGCGGCCGCGAGCCCCGCCTCGCGCCGGCTTACCTTGACCGGTACCGGCACCAGCAGCGGCTGGCCGCGAATGCCCTCGGTTCTGTCCCAGGCCTGTTTGAGGCGCTCGTAGGTGATGCGCTCGTGGGCGGCATGTATGTCGACCAGGATCAGCCCCGCAGCCGCCTGCGCGAGCAGGTAGACCCCGTGCAACTGGGCGAGCGCGAAGCCAAGCGGCGGCAGCTCGGCCTCGTCGGCCGCAGCGGCCGGTGTCGGCGAGAACGGGGTTCGGGACGGCTCGGGCGGCGTCTGCCAGCGCCGCGCGGCCGCGTAAGCTGCGGGCGCCTCGCGCAGGGGCAGCGCCATCGGGGCCTGTACGCCGGCCGCGCCCGCGCGCTCTGGCGCGGCCGCCGGCGCAGGCACGGCGGCGGGCCGAACGTCCGCCAGTACCCGATGCAGGGTGCCGAACACGAAGTCGTGGACCAGCCGGCCCTCGCGGAAACGCACCTCGTGCTTGGTCGGGTGCACGTTGACGTCGACCAGCACGGGGTCGATCTCCAGGTACAGCACGTAGGCCGGCTGGCGGCCGTGGTAGAGCACGTCCTGGTACGCCTGGCGCACCGCGTGGGTGACCAGTCTGTCGCGCACCGCCCTGCGGTTGACGAAGAAGAACTGCTGGTCGGCCTGGCTGCGGGAATAGCTCGGCAGCCCGACCCAGCCGTGCAGCCGCAGACCGGCGGCCTCGTGCTCGAAGGCGACCGCCTGCTCGATGAAGGCCGGGCTCAGCAACCGCGCGACCCGGCCGGCTCGCGCCGCGGGGTCGGTGGTGGCGGGCGAGGCGATGATGTCACGGCCGTGCTGACGCAGCCAGAAACCGACGTCGAAGCGGGCCAGGGCGAGGCGGCTCACGCCGAGTTCGATGTGGCCGGTCTCGGTCTTGTCGGTGCGCAGGAACTTGCGCCGGGCCGGCGTGTTGTAGAACAGGTCCCGCACCTCCACCGTGGTGCCTTCCGGGTGGGCGGCCGGCGCCGGCGCCGCCCCCGCCCCCTCGATGTGCCAGGCCCGCGCAGTGCCGCGCTCGCGCGAGGTGATGGACAGGCGCGATACCGAGGCGACGCTCGGCAGGGCCTCTCCGCGGAACCCCATGCTGCGCACGCGTTCCAGGTCCTCGAGGCTCGCGACTTTGCTGGTGGCGTGACGGGCCAGGGCGAGCGGCAGATCGTCACGGTCCATGCCGAGCCCGTCGTCGCGCACCCGCATCAGCTTGACGCCGCCCTGCTCGATGTCGATTTCGACCCGGGTGGCCTCGGCGTCCAGGGCGTTCTCGACCAGTTCCTTAATGACCGAGGCCGGCCGCTCCACCACCTCGCCGGCGGCAATCTGGTTGATCAACTGGTTGGGAAGCGCGTTGATACGGCGGCTCATGGCCGCATTCTGCCACAGCCGGGCGCGCCGTCGAGGCCGCTCAGCCGCCGGGTATGGTCAGCACCTGACCGATGCGGATCCGGTCGCCGCGGATGCGGTTATGCTCGCGCAGCATCGACAGGCTGACCTGATAGCGCTCGGCGATTTCCGATAGCGTGTCGCCGGGCCGGATGACGTGTTTGCGCCGGCGTTGCTGCGCCAGGAGAGTTCCAGGGGGCGGCTCCTCGCGAAAGTATTCCCGCACGCCGGCCAGAATGGCCTCGGCGAGCTGCTTCTGGTAGGCGCCGTCGGTCAGGCGGCGTTCCTCGCCCGGGTTGGAGATGAAGCCCGTCTCGACCAGCACCGAGGGGATGTCGGGCGATTTCAGCACCACGAAGCCGGCGCGCTGCACCCGGTTGCCGTGGACTTTGCCGACCCGCCCGAGGTGGTCGTAGATGCGCCTGGCGGCGGCCTGGCTCGCCTGCTGGGTGGCCGACTGGGACAGGTCGAGCAGCACCGACGCCAACACGCCGTCCTTGTCGTCCAGGCTGACGCCGCCGACCAGATCGGCCGAGTTCTCCTGGGCCGCAAGCCAGCGCGCCGCCTCGCTCGAGGCGCCGCGGCGCGACAGCACGTAGACCGAGGAGCCGTGCACGCGCTTGTCGCGAAAAGCGTCCGCGTGCACCGACACGAACAGGTCGGCACGGTGCTGGCGGGCGATGGCCATACGCTTGCGCAGCGGAATGTAGTAATCGCCGTCGCGGGTCAGCACGGCACGCATGCCGGGCTCGGCGTCGATCACCGCCTTGAGTCTGCGGGCGATCGCCAAGGTCACGTCCTTTTCGCGCGTGCGCCGCGGACCGATGGCGCCGGGATCCTCGCCACCGTGGCCGGCGTCGACTGCGACGACCACGTCGCGCAGGTCACCGAGCTCGTCGATGCTTTTGGCCACCGCCGGCGTGCCGTCTCCGCCGCGGTCGTGCAGGTCCACCACCAGGCGGTGGCCGTACTGCTGCTGCGGCATGAGCAGAAAACTCTTCGGCCGAACCGCCCGCCACAGGTCCAGCACGACCCGCAGGTCACCGTCCCCGCGCTTGCCGTAACGCACGCCCGACACCTGCCGGTTGCTCAACTCCCCGGTATCCAAGTCACCCTGCAAACGGGTGTCGCGCAGGTCGATCACCAGGCGGTCGGGGTTCTCCAACGCGAACACCGAGTGCTCCACCGGACGGTCGATGTCGAACACCAAGCGGGTGTGATCGGGCGCCGTCCAAAGGCGCACGCCCTCCAGACGCACCGCGGCCAGCCCGAGGGCGGGCAGCAGCAGGGTCAATACGAGCCAGAGAAAGCGCTGTTTCATCGCGCCACGCGGTACAGGGTTGCAGGCCGATGCGGAAAAGCTAGCACAGCATTTAGATTATTTCCATAAAAATCGGTTAGATATGCTGCTTTTCTAAATTAAGATCAAGAAGCGTCGTCCAACATCGCTGCGACGATCGCCGCGCCGACCGGCGTGGCCGCTTGGAATGTCAGCGCCCGACCCTCCGCCAGATGCTCGATGGTAATGGTCAGGTCGGGCTGCGGCAGCCAGTCGCCGCCGCGCTCGGGCCACTCGACCAACATGACCGCGGCCTCGTCCAACATGTCGCGCAGGCCGAGAAACTCCAGTTCCTCGCCCGCCGCCAGACGGTACAAGTCGAGATGGTAAACCCGCCCGTCGACCGTTTCGTAGGGCTCGATCAGCGTATAGGTCGGGCTACGCACCGGGCCGCGCTCGCCGCGCGCACGCAGCAGGCCGCGCACCAGCGTGGTCTTGCCCGCGCCCAGGTCGCCACGCAGGAAAATCAACGCCTTGGCAGGGCAGGCCGCGGCCAATCGGGCGCCGCAGGCCTCCTGGGCCGCGGCATCGGCCAGTTCGAGCCGAAGCGGCGGGTTCACCCCGGGTTGGCGAGGCGGCGCAGCGCCGGCATCAGGTCGCCCGCCAGCATGCCGCGCTCGCCCTGCACGGCCGCCGCATCGGCCGCCGCCGCGTGCAGGCATACCCCGAGCTCCGCCGCGTGCTCCGGCTCGAGACCCTGCGCCAGCAGCCCAGCGATCACCCCCGTGAGCACGTCGCCCATACCGCCCGAGGCCATGCCGGGGTTGCCTGCGCCGCATACCCCCGGCGGCCGGGCCGACGCGCTCTGCACCAACGTGCCGGCGCCCTTCAGCACCGCGCAACCACCAAAGCGCGCCACCAGCGCCTCGGCGGCGGCGAAGCGGTCGGCCTGGACCGCCGCGGCCGAGCGGCCGAGCAGCCTGCCGGCTTCGCCCGGGTGCGGTGTCAGCACCCAGTCGGCGCGCCGCACCCCGGCCGTGCCGGCCCAGTTCAGGGCGTCGGCATCGACCACCAGCGGCAAACCGCTGTCGAGCGCTCGGTCCCACAGCCCCTGCCCCCAGGCCCCGCCGCCGAGCCCGGGACCAATCGCCACCACCGTCGCGCGCGCGAGCAGCGCGTCCACGTCGGCGGGGGCGTCGATGCCGCACGCCATGATCTCCGGTCGGGCCGCAACGACTGCGGCCGCGTGCTCGGGCCGGGTGGCCAGGCTGACGAGCCCCGCGCCGACGCGCCCCGCAGCCTCGGCCGCGAGCCTGGCCGCGCCCGCCAGCCCGCGTTCGCCGCCGACCACCAGGACGTGGCCGAAATGGCCCTTGTGCGCCGTGCGCGGGCGCCTAGGCAGATGCTCGGCGAGATCGGCGGAGTCCAGCCGGCGCGCCGCCAGGATCTGGCTGGCGTAGACGCGCGCCGGCACCGCCAGGGCGTCGAACCGCACCTCGCCGCAGCAGTCCGGCCCTGCGCCGGTGAACATGCCGCACTTCAACCCGATGAAGCTCAGCGTCAGGTCCGCGCGCACCGCGCTGCCGAGCACCCGGCCACTGTCCGCATGCAGGCCGGAGGGGATGTCGAGCGCCAGGACCGGTGCCCGATGGCCGTTGGCCGCCGCGATCGCCGTTGCCCAGGCACCCGCGACCGGGCGCTCCAGCCCGGTGCCGAGCATGCCGTCGACGATGACGTCGGTCGCGGGCAGCCTGCCGTCGAAATCGCGCCACGCGCCGCCCGCGGCCACATAGCGGTCCGCCTGCAGCGCCGCGTCGCCGCCGATGCGCGAGCGCTCGCCGAGCTGCAGCACCCTGACGTCCAAACCGGCCGCGCGGGCCAGGCGGGCCAGCACGAAGCCGTCGCCGCCGTTGTTGCCGGTACCGACCAGCACCGTCAGGTCGACCGCTGCGGGCCAGCGGGCCTATTGGAACCGCAAAGGCGCGCCGGGCGCAAAGCGTTTAACCCGCCCGAGGCCGAGCCGGCGGCGCTTCGGCACGTCACCGCGATGACAACCCCTGAAGCCGAAACAGGATGCCGCTATGCTAGGTCCTGTCCGAACCGTCGGCTCTCGATCGCACCAACATGGACTACGCTCGGCTGGCAGCTCAGATCAAACAGTGGGGCCGGGAGCTCGGCTTTCAGGCCGTGGGGATTGCCGACACGGAACTCGGCGAAGCGGAGGCGAGGCTTGCCGACTGGCTGGCCGCCGGCTGGCAGGGCGACATGGGATACATGGGGCGCCATGGCCGCAAGCGCACCCGCCCGGCCGAGCTGGTGCCCGGCACGCAGCGGGTGATCTGCGTGCGCATGGACTATCTGCCGCCGGACGACGACGCGGCAGCGGCCCTGGCGGACCCGGCGGGGGCCTTCGTCTCGCGCTACGCCCTGGGACGCGATTACCACAAGGTCTTGCGCGGGCGCCTCAAGCGCCTCGCCGAACGCATTCGCACCGCCGTGGGCCCGTTCGGTCACCGCGTCTTCGTCGATTCGGCACCCGGGATGGAAAAGCCCCTCGCGGTCAAGTCGGGCCTGGGTTGGATGGGCAAGCACACCAACGTCCTGGCCCGCGAGGCGGGCTCGTGGTTCTTCCTCGGCGAGATCTACGCGGACCTGCCGCTGCCGCCCGACTCACCGCTCGCCCACCACTGCGGTTCCTGCCAGGCGTGCATCGACGTGTGCCCAACCCGCGCCATTGTCGCACCGTACCGGCTGGACGCACGGCGCTGTATTTCGTACCTCACGATCGAACTGCAGGGCTCGATCCCGGACGAGTTTCGGCCGCTGCTCGGCAACCGCGTCTACGGCTGCGATGACTGCCAGCAGGTCTGCCCGTGGAATCGCTTCGCGACCCCGACGCCGGAGCCGGACTTCCTGCCGCGCCGCGGTCTGGACAGCGTCACCCTGGTGGAACTGTTCGGCTGGACGCGGACGGAGTTCGAGGTGCGCACCGAGGGCTCGGCTATCCGCCGCCTCGGCTGGGAGCGCTGGCTGCGCAACCTGGCGGTCGCGCTCGGTAACGCCCCGCCGGACCCGGAGGTCATCCGCGCGCTGGAGGCCAGAGTCGACCACGCCTCGCCCTTGGTGCGCGAGCACGTCGCGTGGGCGCTGGCCCGACACGGCAAGCGGCAAGGGGCTCGCACGCATCGTGCAACCGCTACGCGATGGTGACGTCCGCCGAGAGATAGACGTCCTGGATGGCGTTCAGCAGCCGCACACCCTCCTCAATGGGCTTCTGGAAGGCCTTGCGGCCGGAAATCAGCCCCATGCCGCCGGCGCGCTTGTTGATCACCGCGGTGCGCACCGCCTGGTGCAGGTCGTCCTGGCCCGAGGGTCCGCCGGAGTTGATCATGCCGACCCGGCCCATGTAGCAATTGGCCACCTGGTAGCGCACCAGG
>JARRQB010000093.1:0-5861 GCA_037382265.1 Gammaproteobacteria bacterium
GGACGTCGTCGACCGCGAGGTACACCTCGCCCTGGTGCGCGGGCAGCCCGAGCCAGGCAAGCCCACCCTGGTCCGCGTACACGTCCAGAACACCTTGTGCGACCTACTGGGCAGCACGCGCGGGGATTGTGGCTGGCCGCTGCGCCGCGCCATGCAGCAGGTAGCCCGCTCGGGCGAAGGTGTGATCGTGGTGCTGCGTAACCACGACACCTCGCGCGATCTGGTGGCACGCATGCAGGACTACAAGTGGCACGGCCCGGAGGACGAGGTCCCTTCTCGGGGGCGGATCAAGGACAAGGAACTGCGCACTTACGGGGTCGGCGCGCAGATCCTCAGCGATCTGGGCGTCACCCACATGCGCGTCATGAGTGCGCCGAAGAATCTTCACGGCCTGGCAGGGTTCCACCTCGAGGTCACCGAATTCGTCGACTTCGAGTAGGGTCGACGTTCAGCAGCAAGTTCAGGGGCAAGGCAATGAGCATCAAGACGATCGAGGGCAACTTCAAGGTAAGTAAGGCGAGTTTCTGCCTCGTGGTCTCGCGCTGGAACAGCTTCGTGGTCGACAGCCTAGAGGCCGGGGCGATCGACACCCTGCGCCGCCACGGCGCCGCCGACGGCGACATCACGGTGGTGCGGGTGCCCGGTGCCTTCGAGATGCCGCTCGCACTCGACAAGGCGGCCGCGAGCGGCAGGTACGAGGCCGTGATCGGCTTGGGAGCGGTTATCCGCGGTGGTACGCCGCACGTCGAGTACGTGGCCGGCGAGGCGGTCAAGGGCATGGCGCAGGTGATGCTGAAGCACGGCGTGCCCGTCGCCTTCGGCTTGTTGACCGTCGACAGCATCGAGCAGGCCATCGAGCGCGCCGGTACCAAGGCCGGCAACAAAGGTGGGGAGGCCGCCGCCTCGGCCATCGAAATGGTCAATCTGCTGCGCCAGTTCTGACCCTCTGCCACATCGCGATCCTCCCGACAGCCGCATGCGCAGTAAACGCAGCCAGGCCCGCCGCCATGCGGCGCAGGCCCTGTATCAGTGGCAGGTGACCGCCGACGACGTCGGCGCCATCGTCAACCAGTTCCTGGTGGCCCCCGACGCCGGCACGTTCGATGCCGGGTATTTCCGCGAGCTGGTTCGGGGGGTTGCCGCCGCGCTCGATCGCCTGGACGCGGAACTGCAGCCCTTCCTCGATCGGCCGGTGGAGCAGATCGATCTGGTCGAGCGGGCGGTGTTGCGGATCGGCGCCTACGAACTGGCCAAGCACCCCGAGGTGCCCTACCGGGTGGTGATCAACGAGGCCGTCGAACTGGCCAAGGTATTCGGCGCCGAGCAGGGGCACCGCTACGTCAACGGCGTGCTGGACCGACTCGCCCGGCAGTTGCGGCCCCACGAGTCGTCGCCCCGGAGCTGACGCGCACACGTCATGTCGGGCGGTGAATTCGCACTCATCGAGCGCTATTTTTCGACGCTCACGGCCGCGCGCGACGACGTGCTGCTCGGTGTCGGCGACGACTGCGCCCTGCTGCGGCCGCCGTCGGGCCAGGCGCTCGCCGTCAGCATCGACACCCTGGTCGAGGGCCGGCACTTCTCGCCCGGTATCGACCCTGCGGCGCTCGGCCACAAGGCGTTGGCCGTGGGCCTGAGCGACCTCGCGGCCATGGGTGCGGAACCGGCCTGGTGCACCCTGGCCCTGACGCTGCCAAGGGTGGAACACGCCTGGCTCGCCGGCTTCGCCGAGGGTCTCGCCGCGCTGGCGGGTCGCTATCGGGTCGGCCTCGTGGGGGGCGACACCACCAAGGGGCCCCGGTCGGTCAGCATCCAGGTGCACGGCTTCGTGCCGCCAGCTCAGGCACTTCGGCGCGCTGGCGCCCGCCCCGGCGATCTGGTTTACGTGACCGGCACCCTGGGTGCCGCGGGCTTGGCGCTGTTGGTGCGGCAGGGCCTTTTTGTGGCGCCCGAGCATCTGCCCGAGTTGTTCGGCCGGCTGGACCGGCCCGAGCCCAGGGTCGCGGCCGGCCTGGCCGTGCGCGGCCTGGTCAGCGCGGCGATCGACGTCTCGGACGGGCTGGCCGCCGATCTCGGTCACGTCTGCGCGGCGAGTGGGGTGGGGGCGACGCTGTACCTGGATCAATTGCCGTGCGGCCCGGGCGTGCGCGCCTATATCGATGAAACGGGCGATTGGCATCTGCCGCTTGGCGCGGGTGACGATTACGAACTGTGTTTGTGCGTACCGCCCGACCGTCAGGGCGAGTTCGAGGCGATAGCGGCGGGCTGGCGACACCGTGCCACCTGGGTCGGTACCGTCGAACAGGCGCCGGGCGTGCGGGTGTTGGGGCCCGACGGGGCCGGCGTCGTGGTCGATGCCGGGGGCTTCGACCACTTTGCGGACGAGGCTTGAGCGCACGGCCGTAGGTATGCGAACGAGGGGCGCCGAACGGGCTGTGGCCATTGCCTAGCGACAGAGACCCATCGCCGATGGTGAAACCGACCCGACTTCCCAAGCCGAGCCTGGCCGACCCGGTGCAATTGCTGGCCTTCGGCTTTGGTGCCGGCTGTGCCCCCCGTGCGCCAGGTACCTTCGGTACTCTGGCGGGCGTAGCCCTGTACCTGCCGCTGGCCCAGTTGTCGCTGCCGGCCTACGCGGCGATCCTGCTGTGCGCCGCGGTGTTCGGCGTCTGGTTGTGCGGTACCGCCTCGCGGCGCCTGGCGGTGCACGACCATCCGGGTATCGTGTGGGACGAGATCGTCGGCTATCTGGTCACCATGTTCGGCCTGCCGTTCGGCCTGGCCTGGGTGGTGGCCGGCTTCGTGCTGTTCCGGCTGTTCGATATCTGGAAGCCCTGGCCGATATCCTGGCTGGACCGCCGCGTGAGCGGCGGGCTGGGCATCATGGTGGACGATGTCGCGGCCGGCGCCGCGGCCTGTGTCTGCCTGCATGCGGCGCACGCCCTGGCCGGCTGAGCGCCCGTGCGCCGGTGGAGGTCAGTTTCTTGAGGAAAATCGCCGCAACAATCGCCACGGTCGCTTTTTGCGTGCTCGCCCCGGTCGCCGACGGCGGGTCGGAATGGCCGGTGATCCGCGTCCTGGCGCTGTTCCCCGGCAAGGCTATGTTGTCCATCGACGGCACCAACCGGCTGTTGCACGACGGGCAGCAGAGCCCGGAGGGCGTCGCGCTGGTGGCAGCCGATGCCCGCGAGGCGATCGTCAGTTACGCGGGGGAACGGCGGACGCTACAGCCGGGCGGGGCGGTCAGTTCGAGCTATGTGAAGCCGCCGCGCAAGGAGTTGCGGGTGGTGCGCAACAACCGCGGCGCCTATGCCGTGTCCGGCAGAATCAACCGCCGCGCCGTGGAATTCCTGGTCGACACCGGGGCGAGCAGCGTGGCGATGAGCGAGCGGGAGGCGCGCAGCCTGGGGATTCCGTTCGAACTCGAGGGGGAGCCGATCCGGGTGGCAACCGCCAGCGGCGTGATCGAGGGCTATCGGGTCATGCTCGACACGGTCGAGGTCGGCCACATCCGGGTGCGCAACGTCGAGGGCAACGTGGTCATGGGTCCGGGGCCTGATCGGGTGCTGTTGGGGATGAGCTTCCTCAACCGGTTGGAGTTCGAGAACCGCGGCAACCTCATGCTGCTCAGGCCGAAGTACTGAACCCTCTCGGAACGGGGGAGCCGCTTCCCGACGAGTAAGATTTATTAGTAAATTCAGTAAGTCGCGTTATTTTTCGATAAATTGGTTTAGCTTTTGCCCGGCGCTTCGACCGCGCGGAGCAGCTGCGTCCCCCGGGGCGCCGCGCAGCTCAAAGCGCGTCCGCGGCTTCCTTGTCGTGCTCGATGAGGGCGTAGGCCGAGTGGTTGTGGATGGACTCGAAGTTCTCCGATTCCACCGTGTAGGCGGCGATGCGTTCGTCTTCGTTCAGGCGGGTGGCAACGTCGCGCACCATGTCCTCGACGAACTTGGGATTGTCGTAGGCGCGTTCGGTCACGTGCTTTTCGTCCGGGCGCTTGAGCAGACCGTAGAGCTCGCAGGAGGCCTCTTTCTCGACCAGTTCGATCAGGTCTTCGATCCACACGAAGCCGCGCGTTCGGACTTTCAGGGTCACGTGCGAACGCTGGTTGTGGGCGCCACGGTCGGAGATGGACTTCGAGCAGGGGCAGAGGCTGGTCACCGGCACAACGACCTTGACGTACATCTGCGGGTTACCGTCCTTGACCTCACCGATCAGCGTTTCCTCGTAGTCGAGCAGGCTCTCCACCCCGGAAATAGGTGCCTTCTTGTTGATGAAAAAGGGGAAGGACATCTCGATGTGCCCGGCCTCGCTCTCCAGCCGCTCGGCCATCTCGGTGAGCATGTCCTTGAAGGACTCTACGGTGATCTCGCGCTCGTGATTGTTCAGGATCTCCACGAAACGCGACATGTGCGTGCCCTTGAAGTTGTGGGGCAGGTACACGTACATGCTGAAAACCGCGACGGTGTGCTGCTCGCCCTCGCTGCGGTCCTTGACCTTGACCGGATGCCGGATGTCCTTGATGCCCACTTTGTTGATGGCGATGCGCCGCGTGTCCGCGCTGGACTGCACGTCGGCGATCTGGTCTTGCGGGGCCACGGCGGCTCCTTGCGTGAGTGGGGTCATGCGGCTCTCCCGAGGTGACCCCGGGACCTCTTGATAGCGTTGATCAAGCTGGGCGGAATGGTAAGCCGCCAAGTCAACGATTCGAACACGCAATTATGCGGGTAATGGGGCGCGTGTGCCACTCGCCGAAGCGGTCGGGCGGCCCGGTCGAACCGCGGGCCAAGTGGGCTACTAAGGATAAAAGCGATTTATTTACAGATAGTTGTAGGCGCCATATAAAGTGACTTCAATGATCTCTGCCGATGATGTAACGGGCCAGGGCGCGCAGCGGTTCGGCACCCGGTCCGAGGTCGGCCAGGCTGTCGACCGCCTCGGCCACCAACGTCCTGGCCTTCTCCGCGGCCTCCGCCAGGCCGAGCAGGGCGGGGTAGGTCGGCTTGTCGGCGGCGGCATCCTTGCCGGGGGTCTTGCCGATCGCTGCCGCATCTCCCGACACATCGAGAATGTCGTCCTGCACCTGGAAGGCGAGGCCGACACATTTGGCGTAGCGGTCCAGCGCCTTGACGTCGCCGGCTCCGGGGCTGGGGGCGGCGAGCGCGCCCAGCCCGACCGCGGCACGAATCAGGGCCCCGGTCTTGTGGATGTGCAGGTTTTCCAACTGGGCCAGGTCGAGGGGCTTGCCGACCGCCGCCATGTCGAGTGCCTGGCCGCCGGCCATGCCGCGCGAGCCGCTGGCGCGCGCTAGGGTTTCGATCATCCGCAACCGGGTCGGCGCGTCGACCGCGAGCGCCGGGTCGCAACACAGGACCTGGAAGGCGAGCGCCTGCAGCGCGTCGCCGGCGAGGATCGCCGTGGCCTCGTCGTAGGCCTTGTGGCAGGTCTCGCGGCCGCGCCGCAGTTCGTCGTCGTCCATGGCGGGCAGATCGTCGTGGACCAGCGAGTAGGCATGGATCAGTTCGACCGCGCAGGCCGCGCCGTCGAGGCGCTCGGGCGCGACGCCGAGCGCGGCCCCGGCGCCGTACACCAGGACCGGCCGAATGCGCTTGCCGGAGCCGAGCGCGGCGTAGCGCATGGCGGCGTGGAGGCGGCGCGGCGCCACCTGCGCTTCGGGCAGCCAGTGGTCGAGCGCGGCTTCCACCCGCCGACGCGAGGCGTCGAGGAACTCCTGCAGGTCGACTTCAGGCGTCGTCGTCGAAGGGCTCGGCTTGTGCATCCGGCTGTCTCGAAGTGAGGACGTCGACCTTCTGCTCGGCATTGCTGAGCGCCTGTTGGCAGGTTCGCGTCAGTTCGACGCC
>JARRQB010000094.1:0-5808 GCA_037382265.1 Gammaproteobacteria bacterium
CGGACTTGTAGCCGAAGTCGGCCATGCCGCCGTCGCAGCGCTGGACGTGCGCCACCTGGTAGCCGTACTCCGCGAGCGTCTGCTGCAGAATGCCCATCGCCCGCTCGAACGGGTAGGCGGTGCGGGTCAACAGGGTGGTCTCGGCCGTGGCCGGGGCCACCAGCACCAGGGCCAGCAGCAGCACGGCCAGGCTGGGCCATGCGTACCTGATCATAGCGTCGCCTCCTCGAGCACACCGACGACGATGTCGTCCATGGTGGCGCCCAACGCCTTGAGTTCGTCGTTGTTGAACCAGCGCGTGATGGTGGTCATGTTGGGGGCCACCAGCAGCACGCTGCCGTCGGCGCGTTCCATGACCGTGACCCGGCACGGCAACACCACGCCGAGGCGCGGTTCGATGTTGAGCATGTTGTAGAGCTTCTCGAAGTTGCAGAAGCGAAGCGTTACCTGGCGCTGGTTGTGGCTGAACTCGTCGACCAGCCCCTCTTCCAGGAAGCGGTCCGGGAACAATCGGAAATTGGCCCCGGTGAGGGCCTGACGGACGTTGGCCAGGGTGGTGTCGAAGTCGTAGGGCGAGTCGACGACGCGCGACGGCTCGACGGCTTCGGCATCGGCGGTCGCCGCCTGCGCCGGCGTCGCTGCGAACGAGCGCACGTAGGCGACCACGTCGTCGATGTCGGCGGCCGACAGTCGCCGGCCGAACGCCGGCATCTCGGTGCCGTCGCGGCCGTTGACCACCGTGTGGCGAATCAGGGCGTCCGGGGCGGCGCGCAGAAAACCGGGGTTGTTGAGCGCCGGCGGCATGATCATGAACTCGCGCTCGCGCGACAGGGTCACACCGGTGCCCGGACCCTCGCCGCTGCCGTCCGCGCCGTGGCAGGACGCACACGCTTCGGCGTAGACCGCCTCGCCGCGCGGCGGGTCGCCTGCGATGGGTGCGGGGTCGAAGCTGGGCGCAGGCACGTCGTACCAGCCGCGGATGTACGCGACGATGGCGGCCACCTGGGCATCGCTGAGCGCCTCGAACGCCGGCATGATGCGGCCCGGCCGACCCAGCCGCACCGTCTTCAGCAGATAGTCGTCGGAGACGCTGGCCAGCACGACCCGCGACAGCGGCAGGCCAATGCCACCGCGACCCTCGGTCTGGTGGCAGGCCGAGCAGTGTTCGCGATACAGCACGCGCCCGTCGGGGGCCGCGACGGCGAAGGTCGGCGCCGCAAACGCGGCACCGAGCAGCAGCCAGCGGGTGAGTCGTTGCGTCATCGGCATGGGATAAGCGAGGACCTGTGCAGTCGAAAACACCGCGCAAAATATTAGCGTGTACTAATATAGTATCCCAGCGTCCGTTGGGCGCGACCTTGACCGGCGTCAAGTGATATTGTTGCAACGCAGCAACGCCAACCATCCGTGAGCTCTTCGACGACAAACGTGCTGCAGCTAGACGAACTCCCAGACGGCGTCCCGGCCCGGGTCGTTCGGCTCGACGCAGTGGACGGCCTGGCGGCCCGCATGCGGGCGCTGGGGCTGCGGCCGGGCCGCGAACTCGCGGTGGTGCGTCGCTCACGCCTGGGCGGCCCGCTGCAGATCCGGGTTGGTACGACCGACTTCATCATCCGGCCGCACGACGCCCGGCTGGTCGCGGTCGAGCCGGTGGACGAACCAGACCGCACGGGGCCGCGCTGATGCGCCGAGTCGCCCTGCTCGGCATGCCGAACACCGGCAAGTCGACCTTGTTCAACCGCCTGACCGGCGCTAACGCGCGCGTGGGCAACTGGCCCGGCATTACCGTCGACCTGCTCAGCGCCCGCGCGCTGTTCAGCGATCAGCCCGCCGAGGTGGTCGACCTGCCCGGCACCTACAATCTCCACGGCTTCTCGGATGACGAACGGGTGGTGCGCCACTTTCTCGAGAACAACGCCGTCGACCTGCTGGTGGTGGTGCTCAACGCGACCCAGCTCGATCGTCAACTCGGTCTGGCGCTGCAACTCGAGGCCCTGGACCTGCCCTACCTGCTGGTGGTCAACATGCACGACGAGGCGCGCGCCCGCGGCATCGTGATCGACGCCGAACGCCTGGAGCGGTCACTGGGCGTGCCGGTCGTGCTGGCGAGCGCGAAGTTCGGGCCGGGCATGGACGAGGCCCGCCGCCTGATCGCCCGCGAACTGCGCCGGTCGCAGCCGCGCCGCGCCGCGGCCGCGACCCTGGCGCAGGACGATCGGCTGGAGTCGCGGCTCGACGAGCTGTTCGCACAGACGGTACAGCGACCGGTGGTGCTGGGCGAGGACCCGACCTCCCGACTGGACCGCTGGCTGCTCCATCCCTGGCTCGGGCTGCCGTTGTTCCTGGCCTGCATGTTTGTGGTGTTTCAGCTGGTTTACAGCCTGGGCACCCCGCTGCAGGACGGTCTGGCCTGGACCCTGGAACAGATCCGCACCGCCGGCATCGAACCCGCTCTGGCCGGTCGGCTGCCCGAGTGGTTGACGAGTTTCCTGCTCGACGGGGTATACAACGGGGTCGGCACGGTGTTCAGCTTTCTGCCCATCATCGTGTTGTTCTTCGTCGGCATCGGCCTGGTCGAGAACAGCGGCTATTTGTCGCGCGCCGCCTTTCTGATGGACGCCTTCATGGGCCGCCTGGGACTGGACGGGCGCTCCTTCGTGATGCAACTGATGGGCTTCGGCTGCAACGTCCCGGCGCTGATGGGAACCCGGGTCATGCGCTCGCGCGGCCTCCGGCTGCTCACCATGCTGGTGATTCCGTTTTCACTGTGCTCGGCGCGCCTGCAGGTGTTCGTCTTCCTCACCACGGCGGTGTTCTCGCCGCGCTGGGCGCCGTTCGTGCTGTTCACCCTCTACCTGGCGAGCTTTGCCACTGCGTTTCTCACCGCGTGGCTCTACCGCGGCCGGCTGCGCAGCGACGAACCCCTGCTGTTGGAACTCCCGCCCTACCGCCTGCCGACCCTGACGCAGGTGGTCCAGCACGCCTGGGGCGAGGTCAAGCACTTCGTACGTAGCGCCAGCGGGTTCATCGTCGCCGGCGTGGTGGTGGTCTGGCTACTCACCCACCTGCCGGCGTCGGCCCCTGTCGCCGGCGCCGAAACACTCGCCGGCCGGCTCGCCGCCATGCTCGCGCCGGTGTTCGACCCGCTGGGCATCGACCAGCTTTCGAGCATCACGCTGCTGTTCGGGTTCGTCGCCAAGGAGGTCGTGATCGGCGCGATGGCCGTGATCTACGGCGCCGGCGACAGCGCGCTACAGGGCGTGCTGTCGTCGCGCATGGATCCCGTGCAGGCCTACAGCTTCATGCTGTTCGTGCTGATCTACACGCCCTGCCTGTCGACCGTCGCCGTGCTCAAGCAGGAGTCGAAGAGCTGGCGCTTCACTGCCATCGCCGTGCTCTGGCCGTTGGTCGTCGCCTGGCTGGCGAGCTTCGCCTTCTACCAGACAGCGCGTGCGCTGGGTTTGTGAGCGGGGGCTGCGGGCCGGCCGCTCAGACCTCGGCCAGATCGCCCTTCTCCTGTAGCCACTGCTTGCGGTCGGCCGCGCGCTTTTTCGCCAGCAGCATGTCCATGAGCTGGAGGGTGTCGTCGCCACCCGCGATGGTGAGCTGCACGAGGCGACGGGTATCGGGGTGGATGGTGGTCTCGCGCAGCTGCTGGGGATTCATCTCGCCCAGCCCCTTGAAGCGCTGGATGCTGACTTTGCCCTTCAGCTTTTCGGCGGCGATGCGGTCGAGCACGCCCTGGCGTTCGGCCTCGTCGAGGGCGTAGAAGACCTGCTTGCCCACGTCGATGCGAAACAACGGCGGCATGGCCACGAACACGTGTCCTTCGCGCACCAGCGCGGGGAAGTGGCGCACAAACAGCGCGCACAACAGAGTCGCGATGTGCAGGCCGTCGGAGTCGGCGTCGGCAAGGATGCAAACCTTGCCGAAGCGCAGCTTGGAGAGATCGTCGCTGCCGGGCTCGACGCCGAGCGCGACCGCGATGTCGTGCACCTCCTGCGAGCCGAGCACCTCGGCCGGGTCGACTTCCCAAGTGTTCAGGATCTTGCCACGCAACGGCATGATGGCCTGGAACTGTTTGTCGCGCGCCTGCTTGGCCGAACCGCCGGCCGAATCGCCCTCGACCAGAAACAATTCGCTGCGCTGCGGGTCGTCGGTGATGCAGTCCGCCAGCTTGCCTGGCAGGGCCGGCCCCTGGGTGACGCGCTTGCGCACCACCTTGCGGCCGGCGCGCTGGCGCGCCTGAGCCGCACTGATGGCAAGCTCGGCGATCGTCTCGCCCACGGCCGGGTGTTGGTTGAGCCACAGGCTGAAGGCGTCCTTGACCACGCCCGAGACAAAGGGCGCGCACTCGCGCGACGACAGCCGTTCCTTGGTCTGGCCGGAAAACTGCGGGTCCTTGAGCTTGACCGACAGGATGTAGCTGACGTTGCTCCAGACGTCGTCCGGCGTGAGCTTGACCCCGCGGGGCAGCAGATTGCGAAACTCGCAGAACTCGCGCACCGCTTCGGTCAAGCCGGAGCGCAGACCGTTGACATGGGTGCCCCCCTGCGGCGTCGGGATCAGGTTGACGTAGCTCTCGGCTACCGGCTCGCCGCCCTCCGGCAACCACACCACGGCCCAGTCGGCGGCCTCGTCGTTACCCTGCATGGAACCGATGAAGGGATCCTCCGGCGGCAGCGTGGCGAGGCCCGCCAGTTCGCCCATCAGGTAGTCGCGCAGCCCGTCCTCGTAACACCACTCGTGCGTCTCCCCGCTGGTCTCGTCGTTGAAGCGGATCTGCAGACCGGGGCAAAGGACGGCCTTGGCGCGCAGCAGGTGCAGCAGTTGGCGGACGCTGAACTTCGGCGAATCGAAGTACCCCGGGTCGGGCCAAAAGCGCAGGCGGGTTCCGGTATTGCGCTTGCCGACACTGCCCACCTCTTCCAGGTCGGAGACCTTGTCGCCGTGGGCGAAGGCCATGTTGTATTCCCGCCCGTCGCGTTTGACCCACACCTCCAGGTGCTTGGACAGGGCATTGACCACCGAAACCCCGACGCCGTGCAGGCCGCCGGAGAACTCGTAGTTCTTGTTCGAGAACTTGCCGCCCGCGTGCAGCTTGGTGAGGATCACCTCGACGCCCGGGATACCCTGCTCGGGATGGACGTCGACGGGCATGCCGCGGCCGTCGTCGGTCACCTCCAGGGAGCCGTCCTTCGACAACGTGATCTCGATCAGCTTGGCGTAGCCGGCGATGGCCTCGTCGACGCTGTTGTCGATCACCTCCTGGGCGAGGTGGTTGGGACGCGAGGTGTCGGTGTACATCCCGGGGCGCTTGCGCACCGGCTCGAGCCCACTCAGGACCTCGATGGCGGAGGCATCGTACGCGGAGGAACTGCTGGCGTCGTGTCTCATGTCAGAACCTGAAAAAGCCGTCGAACGCGTGGCCCTGGCGCGGTCCATGGCGCAGCACGCTGTCGATCTGACGCGCAGTGTTGGGGTTGGGCCCGGTACAGAGGACGTCCGCGGTCAATTCCTGGCGGTAGCCGGGCGCGTCGGTGCTCCGCCAGCCGGGATCGTCGGCGGGCATGACGGGCTCCTGGCGCCCCGGAAAGCCGTAGGCGTAGACCTTGTACTCCTGCGCGCTGCAGCGCGTGCCCTCGAAACTGGCGTTGTAGCCGCCACCGTCGCCCTTGATGACCAGCCAGTAGCGCACCACCTCGTCCTCGCCCACCGTCACGCTCGGCAGGTGAAGGTACGCCCGCATGCCGCCCGGCAGACGGTCCAGCGGCACGGCGGAGAAGGTGTCGTCAGCGGGTAGCTGGG
>JARRQB010000095.1:0-5806 GCA_037382265.1 Gammaproteobacteria bacterium
GACATGCTGCGCCTGACGTTCCCCTACCTGCTGTTCATCTCGCTCACCGCCTTTGCCGGCGGCATCTTGAACGCCCATCGGCGCTTCGCGATTCCCGCCTTCACCCCGGTGCTGCTCAATCTGGTGCTGATCGCCTGCGCGCTGTGGCTGGCGCCGGTGCTGGAGGTGCCGATCGTCGCGTTGGCCTGGGGCGTGTTCATCGCCGGCATCACCCAGTTCGTGTTCCAGCTGCCGTTTCTCGGCCAGTTGCGCCTGATTCCCCGCTTTCGGCCACGCTTCGACGACGCGGGCGTGCGCCGCGTCATGCGCCTCATGGTGCCGGCGCTGTTCGCCGTGTCCGTCACCCAGATCAATCTGCTGCTCGACACCGTGCTGGCCTCGACGCTCCAGACCGGCAGCATTTCCTGGCTCTACTACAGCGACCGCCTGATGGAGTTTCCGACCGGCATTCTCGGCGTCGCCCTGGGCACGGTGATCCTGCCGCACCTGTCCCGCCAGCAGGCCGAGGCCGCCCCCGGGGCATTCAGCCGGACGCTGAACTGGGGCCTGCGCACCAGTCTGGTGTTCGGCCTGCCGGCAGCGCTCGGCCTGGCGGCGCTGGCCGGCCCACTGATCGCCACCTTGTTCCTTTCCGACGTCTTTGGCCCCGACGACGTCGCCCAGGCTCGTCTGAGCCTCATGGCCTACGCCGTCGGTCTGCTGGCGTTCATCCTGATCAAGGTGCTCGCGCCGGGCTACTACGCGCGCCAGGACACCAAGACCCCGGTGAAGATCGCCGTCGCCGCCATGGCGACCAACATGGTGCTGAACCTCTCCTTCATCTGGACCCTCGCCCACGCCGGCCTGGCGCTCGCGACCAGCCTGGCCGCCTATCTCAACGCCGGGCTGCTGCTGCGCGGCCTGCTGCGGGCGGGCGTGCTGCGGCCGGACGCCGGCTGGCGGGTGCTGTTGTTGCGCACCGCCGCAGCCGGCGCCCTGATGGCCGCGGTGCTGGTGCTGCTCGCCCCGCCGCTGCCGGCCTGGCTGGCGATGACCACGCTGGGGCGCATCGGGACACTGGGCCTGTGGATCCTGGTGGGCGTCATCGTGTACTTCGGTACGCTGTTCGCCTTGGGCGGGCGGGCGCGCGACGTGCTGGCACGGGGCTAGCGTGACGATCGACTTTCAGGACCCGGGCTCTCGCGGCGATTTGCGGTTGCCCGGCGACGCGGTGGGGGAGGCGTACTAACATGGCGAGGTACCTGTGGTTGTCGCTGGCCGTGCTGGTGTTCGACCAGCTCACCAAGTGGTGGGCGCAGGCCGTGCTGGCGCCGCACGAGCCCGTCGCGGTGCTGCCGGTGTTCAACCTGACGCTGGTGTTCAACACCGGGGCGGCCTTCAGCTTTCTCAGCGATGCCGGCGGTTGGCAGCCGTATTTCTTCGAGGTGCTCGCGGCGGGGATCGCCCTGGCGCTGGTCGTCAGGCTGTCCCGCCTGTCACCCGCAGAGCGTCTCCTGGCGACGGCCCTGGCGCTGGTGATCGGCGGGGCGCTGGGCAACCTGATCGACCGGCTCTGGCTGGGTCACGTGGTCGATTTCCTCGATTTCCACTGGGCCGGCTACCACTGGCCGGCGTTCAACCTTGCCGACAGCGCCATCAGCGTCGGCGTGGCACTCCTGTTGTGGGACGGGTTCTTCCCGCGCCGCCGCCACAGCGAAGATCGTTCCACACGGTTATAATCGAGCGTTTTCGGGCATTCGACCTGCGGGCGTCATGCAGCTTATCCGGGGCCTTCACAACCTCAGACCGCACCATCGGGGGTGCGTCGCCACGATCGGCAACTTCGACGGCGTGCACCTGGGGCACCGTGCGGTGTTTGAGGCGCTGCTCGCGCGCGGCCGAGAGTTGGGGGTCCCCGCGGTGGTCGTGGTGTTCGAACCCCAGCCGCTGGAGTTTTTCCGTCCGGCCGATGCACCGGCGCGCCTGACCCGGCTGCGCGAGAAGCTGCAGGCCCTGGAGGGTTGCGGCATACACCGGGTGCTGCTGCTGGAGTTCAACCGCTTCCTGGCCGACATGAGCGCGGGCGATTTCATCGACCGGGTGATGGTCGACGGTCTGGGTGTGCGCCACCTGTACGTCGGCGACGACTTCCGTTTCGGTCGCGGCCGCAGCGGCGGTTTCGAGACCCTGGTGCAGGCCGGCCACGATCACGGCTTCGGCGTCGCGAGCCTGAACACGGTGGCGCACATGGACCAGCGCATCAGCAGCACCCGCATCCGCGACGCGCTGGCGGCGGGCGAACTCGAGGAGGCCGCCGCCTGCCTGGGCCGGCCCTACCGCATCTGCGGTCGGGTCGCGCACGGCGACAAGCGCGGCCGTACCATCGGCTTTCCGACCATGAACGTCGACCTGCACCGCCGGGTCAGCCCGCTGCGCGGGGTGTACGCGGTACGCGTCGAGGGGCTGGACGCCGCCGCCTTGCCCGGCGTTGCCAACATCGGTACCCGTCCCACCGTGGCCGGGGACACCCGTTACCTGCTCGAGGTGCACCTGTTCGACTTCGCCCGCCAGGTCTATGGCGCGCATGTCGGCGTCGAGTTCGTCCGGCGCATTCGCGAAGAGCGCAAGTTCGACTCCTTCGAGCAGCTGCGCCGGCAGATCCGGGTCGACGCCGCGAGTGCGCGGGACATCCTGGGCGTCGACGGAAGCGTGAGCCGCGACGGCGCAACCGGCTCTCATGCCGGGTAGCACCGGTGCCGCGGCGCGACGACGCCAGCTTCGAGACCTTTGCGCCTCGCCGGTTCAAAGGGTTCTCCCTCCGCCAACCCAACCGACAAGGCCGACAAGTCCGTGAGCAAGTACAAGGACACGCTGAACCTACCCGACACTGCCTTCCCGATGCGCGGCAACCTCGCGCAGCGCGAACCCGAGATGCTGCGGCGTTGGCAGGACGCCAAGTTGTACGAGCGCGTGCGCCGGGCGTGTGCCGGCCGCCCCAAGTTCGTGCTGCACGACGGCCCGCCGTACGCCAACGGCGAGATCCACATCGGCCACGCCGTCAACAAGGTGCTCAAGGACATCATCGTCAAGAGCCGGACGCTGGACGGCTTCGACGCGCCCTTCGTGCCGGGCTGGGACTGCCACGGGCTGCCCATCGAACACCAGGTCGAGAGCCGGGTCGGTAAGCCGGGTCACAAGGTCTCGGCAGCCGAGTTTCGTAAGGCGTGCCGCGACTACGCCGGCAAGCAGGTCGACGCTCAGCGCAAGGACTTCGTGCGGCTCGGGGTGCTGGGCGACTGGGACGACCCCTACCTGACCATGAACTACCGCCAGGAAGCGGACATCATCCGCTCCCTGGGGCGGATCGTCGCCAACGGCCACGTGCACAAGGGCCACAAGCCCGTGTACTGGTGCACCGACTGCGGCTCCGCCCTGGCGGACGCCGAGATCGAGTACCGGGACAAGGAGTCGCACGCCATCGACGTGCGTTTTCGGGTGGTCGAGCCGGAGCGGCTGCTCGAAAAGCTGCACTTCGAGTCCGACGCGCGCGGCGAAGGGCCGCTCGCGGTGGTGATCTGGACCACCACGCCCTGGACGCTGCCTGCCAACCAGGCCGTGGCGCTGCACCCCGAGTTCGAGTACGTGTTGGTGCGGGTCGACGGCGCCGCGGGCCCCGAACGCCTGCTGCTCGCGACCGGACTGCTGGGCGAGACCATGGCGCGCTGGGGGGTCGACGACTACCGCATCATCGGCCACCTGCGCGGCAGCGTGCTGGAGGGCCTCGAACTGCAGCACCCCTTCTACGAGCGCCGCGTCCCGGTGATCCTGGGCGAGCACGTGACGCTCGATGCCGGCACGGGCGCCGTGCACACCGCGCCCGGCCACGGCGTCGAGGACTTCATCGTCGGCCAGCGCTACGGCCTGCCGGTCGACAACCCCGTCGGCGGCGACGGCCGCTTCGTCGCCGGCACGGAACTGTTTGCCGGCGAGCACGTGTTCACCGCCAACGCGAAGGTCATCGAGGTGCTGCAGGAGCGCGGCGCCCTGGTGCGCGAGGCGAGCTTCACCCACAGTTACCCCTGCTGCTGGCGCCACAAGACGCCCATCATCTTTCGAGCCACGCCGCAGTGGTTTATCAGCATGGAGCAGCAGGGCTTGCGTGCAGCGGCCCTGGGCGCGATCGAGCAGGTCGCCTGGACGCCGGACTGGGGCGAGGCGCGCATCCGGGGCATGGTCGAGAGCCGCCCCGACTGGTGTATCTCGCGCCAGCGTACCTGGGGCGTGCCGATTGCCCTGCTGGTGCACAAGGACAGCGGCGAACTCCACCCGGACACCCCGCGTCTGATCGAGGAGGTCGCCCAGCGGGTCGAGCGGGAAGGTATCGAGGCCTGGTTCGCGCTGACCCCGGGCGACTTGCTGGGCGCCGAAGGGGCGGACTACCAGAAGGTCTCCGACACGCTCGACGTGTGGTTCGACTCGGGCGTCACCCACGCCTGCGTGCTGGACACCCGCGCGGACCTGCAGCGCCCCGCCGACCTCTACCTGGAGGGCTCCGACCAGCACCGCGGCTGGTTCCAGTCGTCGCTGCTCAGCTCCGTGGCCATGGTCGGCAGCGCGCCGTACCGGGGCGTGCTGACCCACGGCTTCACCGTCGACGCCCAGGGGCGGAAGATGTCCAAGTCGCTCGGCAACGTGGTGCGGCCGCAGGACGTCATGAAGACCCTGGGGGCGGACATCATCCGCCTGTGGGTCGCGGCGACCGACTACCGCGGCGAGATGTCGGTGTCCGACGAGATCCTCAAGCGCACGGCCGACGCCTATCGCCGCATTCGCAACACCACGCGTTTTCTGCTGGCGAACCTGAACGGCTTCGACCCGGCGGAGCACCTGGTCGCCCCGGTCGAGATGATCCGCCTCGACCGCTGGGTGATGCATCGCGCCCTCGAACTGCAAGGGGAGATCGTCAGGGCCTACCGCGAGTACCAGTTCCACCTGATCTACCAGAAGATTCACAATTTCTGCGTGGTCGACCTCGGCGGCTTCTACCTCGACATCATCAAGGACCGGCAGTACACGACGCCGGCCGACAGCCTGGCGCGGCGTTCCTGCCAGACCGCCATGTACCACGTGGCCGAGGCGATGGTGCGCTGGCTCACGCCCATCCTGAGCTTCACCGCGGACGAGGCCTGGCAGCACCTGCCAGGACCGCACGAGGAGACGGTGTTCGCCGCGACCTGGTACGAGGGGCTGACGCCGCTGGACCTGGCCGAGCCGCTCAACCAGCGCTTCTGGTCGACCCTGCTGGCGCTCAAACAGGCGGTCGCGCCGCACCTGGAGGCGGCTCGCAAGGAAGGTCGGATCGGCTCGTCGCTGGACGCCGAGCTCGACCTGTACTGCGCCCCGGATCTGTTGTCGCAGGTGATCCGCCTGGAGGTCGAACTGCGTTTCGTGCTCATCACCTCGCAGGCACGCTGCCACCCGCTGGACGAGGCGCCGGCCGATGCCCAGCCCGCCGAGCTGGACGGCCTCAAGGTCAAGGTCGCGAGGACCGAGCACGCCAAGTGCGAGCGCTGCTGGCACCGGCGCGAGGACGGCGGCGCAGACCCCGCGCACCCGGATCTGTGCGGCCGCTGCGTGAGCAACGCCTTCGGCGGGGGCGAGTCGCGGCGGTTTGCCTGAGGCGTTGCGCGCGCCCGCGCGCCTCAGGGCGGCGGGGGTCGAGGCGAGCCGGTGACGGTGTCGCCGACGCAGATCCGCGCCAGTACCTCGGTCAGGCGCGGCGACGGGCGCGAGGCGGCCGCCGGCAGGTGCAGCACGGCCGGCACGC
>JARRQB010000096.1:0-9338 GCA_037382265.1 Gammaproteobacteria bacterium
ACTCGCCGATCGCCAGGGCGCGCCCGCGGACGTCCTCCGGCGGCTTGTCGCCGTAGCCACCGGAGGCGGAATCGGCGATGTAGAGCAGGTCTTCGGCGGCCAGCAACCGGCGCACCGCACGCACGACCGACAGACCGCCGATACCGGAATCGAAGAGGCCTATAGGTAAGTGACTACTCACTACTTGCCGATGCAGAAGCCCGCGAAGATCTCGCCCAGCAGGTCGTCGGCGGTGAAGGCGCCGGTGATGTCGCTGAGCGCCGTCTGCGCTAGGCGCAGTTCCTCGGCGAGGATTTCCCCGGCCGCCTGTTCCTCCAGCGCCACCCGGCCCTGCGCCAGATGGGCGAGGACCCGCTGCAGGGCGAGGAGGTGACGCCGGCGAGCGATGAACTCGCCCTCCGTGCCGCCTTGGTAACCCATACAGGCGCGCAGGTGGTCGCGCAGCACGTCGATCCCGTCACCGGTGGCGGCGGACAGCGCGATCTCCGCGCCCGCGGGGGTTTGGCGCAGTCCCACCGGGGTGGCGGTGAGGTCCGCCTTGTTGCGCACGAAGGTCACCGGCACGCCCGGGGGCAGCTGCTCGGGTGAGAACTGGCGGTGCTCGGGATCGGCGGCGCCGTCGAACACCCAGAGCACCCGGTCGGCACGCTGCAACTCGGCCCGGGCGCGGGCCACGCCCTCGCGTTCGACCCGGTCCGTGGTCTCGCGCAGGCCCGCCGTGTCGACCAGATGCAACGGCATGCCGTCGATTTGAACGTGTTCGCGCAGCACGTCGCGGGTGGTGCCCGGCACTTCGGTGACGATCGCCGCGCCGTAGCCGGCGAGGGCGTTGAGCAGGCTGGACTTGCCCGCGTTCGGCCGGCCCGCGATCACCAGGGTCATGCCGTCGCGCAGCGCTCGGCCGACCTTGGCGCTCTGAAAAACCGACTCGACCGATCGAATGATTGAAAGTAGGCGCTCACTCACAATGCCGTCGGCAAGAAAGTCGATGTCCTCCTCGGGAAAGTCGATGGCCGCCTCGACGTACATGCGCAGGCCGGTGACCTGCTCCTGCAGGGCGTCGATGCGGCGGGAGAATTCGCCTTCGAGGGTGCGCGTCGCCAGCCGGGCCGCGGCACGAGTCTCGCTGTCGATCAGGTCGGCGATGGCCTCGGCCTGGGCGAGGTCGAGCTTGTCGTTGAGAAAGGCGCGTTCGCTGAACTCGCCGGGTCGGGCCACCCGGGCGCCGAGTTCGAGCACCCGCTCGAGCAGCATGTCGACCACCACCGGCCCGCCGTGGCCGTGCAGTTCGAGCACGTCCTCGCCGGTGAACGAGCCCGGGCCGGGGAAGTACAGGGCGATGCCCCGATCGATGGCTTCGCCTTGGGCGTCGTCGAAGCGGCGCAGGACCGCCCGCCGGGGTTCCGGCAAGCCACCGAGCAGGCCCGCGGCGATCTGCTGGACCGAGGGGCCCGAGCAGCGGACGATGGCCACGCCGCCGCGCCCGGGCGGCGTGGCGACGGCGGCGATGGTGTCGGCGCCGGTGGGCTTCACCGGGAAGGGGGGCTAGGCCTTGGCGCCCTGCTCGATGCGGCGCGTGATGACCCACTGCTGGGCGATCGACAGCAGGTTGTTGACGAACCAGTAGAGCACCAGGCCCGACGGGAAGAAGGCGAACATCGCGGTGAAGACCACGGGCAGGGCCATCATGATCTTCGCCTGCATCGGGTCCGGCGGCGCGGGGTTGAGCTTCTGCTGGATGAACATGGTGGCGCCCATCAACAGCGGCAGCACGAAGTAGGGGTCCTTGATCGACAGGTCCTGGATCCACAAAATCCAGGGCGCCTGACGCAGTTCCACGCTCTCCAGCAGCACCCAGTACAGCGAGATGAAGAACGGGATCTGCACCAGCATCGGCAGGCAGCCGCCGAGCGGGTTGATCTTCTCCTTCTTGTACATCTCCATCATCGCCTGCTGCATGCGCTGTTTGTCGTCGCCGTAGCGATCCTTGAGCGCCTGCATGCGCGGCGCCAGTTTGCGCATGTTCGCCATCGAGCGGTAGCTGGTCTCGGACAGCTTGAAGAAGGCCAGCTTGATCAGGATGGTGAAGATGATGATCGTCCAGCCCCAGTTGCCGACGAAGTCGTGGATCCACTCGAGGATCCACCACATCGGCTGCGCCAGAAAGGCCAGCCAGCCGTAGTCGACCGTCAGGTCCAGCCCGGGGGCGATGTCGGCCAGTTGGTCCTGCAGCTTCGGGCCCAGCCACAGGGAGCCGCCGAACGTGTGCGAGCTGCCGGGGGCGACCGACACCGCGTCGGTCTTGGTGCGAATCAGGTAGCGGTCGGTGGCGCCGACGCGCTGCCCCTCGAAGCGTACCGGTTGATCCACCGGCGGTATCAGCGCGGCCAGGAAGTAGTGCTGCAGCATCGCGACCCAGCCGCCGCTGACGGTCCGGTCGAGCTCGTCCGCGCCCAGCTTGTCGAAGGCGAACTTCTGGTACTTGTCCTCCGGGCTGTAGATGGCCCCGCCCGTGTAGGTGTACATGAAGGCGTGTTCGGGCTTCGCGATGTCGTTCTCGGTGAGCTGCAGCTGCCGGTTTTCGCCTCCCGACCACGCGCTGGTAGACGGCCTGGTGGGTCGGGGCGGTCTCGGCGGCGCGCGACAGCAGGCCCGACTGGGCGACGACGAAACGCCCGGGGTCCGCCGACATGAGCTGGAACTTCCGGTCCGGCTGCTCGAGCGAGACCGGGTACTGCCTCAGGTAGACCTCCGCGATGGTGCCGCCGCGGGTATCGATCTCCATCCGCAGGGTATCGGTGACCACCTCGATCCGTCGCTCGCGCGGTTCGCCGGCATCCGCCGTCGGCGGCGGCGCTAGCGCGGCGGGCGCCTCGGGGGCCGCGGGCGTGTCGGCGGTCGGCACCGGGGGACCAGCGGGCACCGGGGTCGAAGCGGTTTGCGTCGGCTGGCCGACCGTACCCCGCGCCGTGCCATAGTCCTGCTGCCAGGCCTGCCACAACAGCATGCCCGTGAAGGCCAGGCCGAGGAGTAGAAAGAGACGAACGTTATCCATGGCAAGAGTGCGTTGCGGCAGGGTCGCGCGAGCGCGAGATATTAAAGGAGGCGGTGGCGGCTGTCATGCCCGGGGCAGATTCCGCAGCCTGCGCCAGTGCCGATCGAGTGCTTCGCGCAACGGCCGATTCGGGGTCGCGGCGATGCCCGAACGTGCCATCACCACCAGGTCCAGACCCGCCAGCTCGTCCTGGGCGTGCCGAAAACTCTCGCGCACGAGGCGCTTGACCCGGTTCCTGGCCACCGCCCGACGGAGCTGTTTCTTCGCGATGGCGAGACCGAGTCGCGCACGCCCTGTGTCGTTGGGCCGGGCCAGGACGACGAAGTAACGGTCGGCGGACTTGGTGGCGGCGCCGAAGACGCCACGGAACTCGGCCGAGGTCAGGAGCCGGCTGGCACGCGGAAAGGCCCGCGTACCGGACGGCCGGTCGCCAGGGTTCAGGCCGGCGTCAGGCGATGCCGGCCCTTGGCCCGCCGGGCTTTCAGGACGTTGCGGCCACCTTTGGTCGCCATCCGGGCGCGGAAACCATGGGTGCGGGCACGCTTGATACGGCTGGGCTGGAATGTGCGTTTCATGGGTCGATAGTCCGAGTCTGGGTCGCCTTGGGCGTTCGTCGCCTGGGCGCTGCGCCGGGCGAAAGGGCCGGTAGGATAGTCAAAATGCCGCGCGGCGTCAATCGACCGGCATGACGATCGGACCCACGGCGAGTGACGCAATTTCGGGTATGCCGCAAATCGGGTGATCCGGTGGCAAGGGCACTGCCGTCCTGCCGCGACGAGCTTTTGTTCGGTACGCACCGGCTTACCCGTCACCTTCATTGCTATTGGCGAACGTACGCGGTTGTGGATATCTGGAAACACTGCCTAGACCGACTCGGTGAGGAACTCACGGCGCAGCAGCTGAGCACCTGGATAAGGCCGCTGCAGCCGATCGTCGAGGCCGATCACCTCAGACTGCTGGCGCCCAATGCCTTCGTGCTCGACTGGGTTCGCGAGCATTACCTGGTACGGATCAACGCGTTGATCGGCGAGACGCTGGGCGGCGCGGCGCCGGACGTCAGCCTCGAGATCGGCAGCGCCCCGCGCGCCAGGGCGGACGGTGCAGCGGGCACCCCGCCGACCGCCGCCGCACCGTCGCAACCGACGCCGTTAATGGCACCACGGGAGTTGGGCAACGTCGATCAGGTGATTTCCACCGTCAACCCCGATTTCTCGTTCGAGACCTTCGTCGAGGGCAAATCGAACCAGGTCGCCCGTGCGGCCGGCATTCAGATCGGCGAGAACCCGGGCAAGGCCTACAACCCCCTGTTCATCTACGGCGGGGTCGGCTTGGGCAAGACCCACCTGATGCACGCCATCGGCAACCTGATCGCCCTGCGGAACCCCCAGGCGCGCGTCGTGTACATGCATTCCGAGGGGTTCGTCGCCGAAATGGTCAAGGCGCTGCAGCACGGCACCATCGACAACTTCAAGCGGCGCATGAGGTCGGTCAACGCGCTGCTGATCGACGACGTGCAGTTTTTCGCCGGCAAGGAGCGCTCGCAGGAGGAATTTTTCCACACCTTCAACGCCCTGTTCGAGTCGCGTCAGCAGATCATCCTGACCAGCGATCGTTTCCCGAAGGAGGTCGACGGCCTCGAGGATCGGCTCAAGTCGCGCTTCGGTTGGGGCCTCACGGTCGCCATCGAGCCGCCGGACCTCGAGACCCGGGTGGCGATCCTCAAGAGCAAGGCGCAGCAGTTGTTCAACGTGGAAATCCCCAACGAAGTCGCCTTTTTCGTCGGCAAACGCGTTCGATCGAACATCCGGGAGGTCGAGGGGGCGCTGCGGCGCATCATCGCCAACGCCGAATTCACCGGACGCCCGATCAACCTGGAGTTCGCCAAGGACGCACTGCGCGACATGATCGCGGCGCAGGACAAGCAGATCACGATCGAGAACATCCAGAAGACGGTCGCGGAGTACTACAAGATCCGCTCCTCCGATCTGCTCTCGGCCAAACGCAACCGCACCATCGCGCGGCCCCGCCAGGTCGCCATGGCCCTGGCCAAGGAACTCACCAATCACAGCCTGCCGGAGATCGGCGAGTCGTTCGGGGGTCGCGACCACACCACCGTCCTGTACGCCACCCGCAAGATTGCCGAGTTGAAGGAGACGGATGCGCGCATCGCGGAAGACTTTAGTAACCTGATGAGAATCCTGAGTCATTGAGCCCAGGAAGCTGTGGATAAAACCCGAGCGGCGCGATAAAAGAGACTTATCCACAAATGTTCGACAGGCAGCAAGGGGACATAACCCCAGCTTTTGGGAGCCGATGGCTTGAGGCAAGTAACTGTAAAAACTGTTATTTCCCGGTATGCTCCACAACTTGCCGGCGCTTAATAACAACTAATGAATTAAAAAGAATTAATAATAGTTAAAGACGACCCACCGGAGCCACCCGGGATGAAGATCACCATCAATCGCGAAGACCTGCTCAAGCCCCTGTCGCTGATCGGCGGCGTTGTCGAACGCCGACAGACCCTGCCGATCCTTGCCAACGTCTTGATCAACGCCCGTGCCGACCGATTGGGTATCACGGCGACCGATCTGGAAGTCGAACTGCGAACCCACGCCCCGGCGTCGGTGGAAGGCGAGGCGGACTTCACCGTACCCGCGCGCAAGCTGCTGGACATCTGCAAGGCCCTTCCCGAAGGCGCCGAGCTGCAGTTGGCCCTGGACGGCGACAAGGCCACGCTGCGATCCGGTAGAGGCCGCTACACCCTCGGAACCCTGCCGGCCACCGAATACCCCGGCATCGAGTCGAGCGCGGCGACCGAGATCCTCGAGATCCCGGAGAAGGTACTGAAACGGCTGATCGACAAGACCCAGTTCGCGATGGCGCAGCAGGACGTCCGCTATTACCTGAATGGAATGCTGCTGGAATTTACCCCGGGCCGGATCCGGGCGGTGGCGACCGATGGGCACCGGTTGGCGCTGTGCGACGAAGTCTTCGCGGGCAAGACACGGGATCTCAACGTGCAGATCATCGTTCCGCGCAAGGCCGTGGGCGAGCTTCGGCGGATGTTGACCGAGCGTGACGACATGGCCAAGGCGGAGGTGAGCAGCAGCCACTTGAGCATTCACCTCAAGGAGGCGAGCTTCACCACCAAGCTGATCGATGGGCGCTACCCGGACTACCAGCGGGTGATACCGAGCGGAGAACCGTCGATGGTCGTGGCCGACCGCGTCAGCCTGCAACAAGCGCTCGCGCGGACGTCGATTCTGTCGAACGAAAAATACCGGGGCATTCGCTTCCGCCTCGGCGAAGACCTGCTGCACCTTCAGGCGCACAACCCGGAGCAGGAAGAGGCAGAGGAGGAAGTGGAACTGCAGTATCGTGGGGAACCCGTCACGATCGGTTTCAATGTGGGTTACCTGTTGGACGTGTTGAACGTGATCGACGACGATCAGGTCCAGATCGCCGTGACGGATGCCAACTCCAGCGCGCTCATCACGCCCCTGGGTGCGGACAGCCCCCGGTACGTCGTGATGCCGATGCGCTTGTAGCGAGAACCCGCTGGCAAGCGACGAGGGTAAGGGGGCATAACGCCCCCCTTTTTTTGGTCGACTCGGTCATCTGGAGCGAGGTCTCGACAGCCCTCTGGGTGGATGCGCTTTCCCGGCACCGGGGTGCCCGAGACGAAGAGACGCCACATGCAGGCCGCCGAACTCCGCGTAACTGACTTTCGCATCCTCGAAGAGGTGGCCCTAAAAGGGGGTGAGGGCTTCAACCTGTTGCTGGGCGGCAACGGGGCAGGCAAGACCAGCCTGCTCGAGGCGATGTACGTGGCTGGGCGGGGACAGAGCTTCCGGCATCGGGAAGTGCGGCCCTGGATTCGCGAAGGAGCGAGGCGTGCGCTCATCTTCGTGCGGACGAAGGGAGAGGGCGGCGACGAACACCGGGTCGGCTTGGAACAAGGCCGTGCGGGACGCCTGGTGCGGATCGACGGCAGGGAACTTCGGCGTCGCTCGGAGTTGGCCAAGGCATTTCCGCTGCAACTGATCACTCCCAACTCCCACGAGTTGATCGAGAAGGGCCCGGGCCAGCGGCGGCGCTTCCTGGATTGGGGATTGTTCCACGTGGAACACGACTTCAACGAGGTGTCCCTGGATTACCGCCGCTCGCTGCAGCAGCGCAATGTGGCCTTGCGGCGTCGGGACCCGACCTATCAGGCCTGGGACAGCCAACTGGCGAGCTACGGCGAGAGATTGAACCGTTACCGCGAGACCTATTTGCCGACGCTGGAGCGCCTCGTGGCTGTGGAACTCGCTGCCCTCGAGCAGGATTACGCCCTGACTCTGCGGCTTCGGCCAGGGTGGCCCGAGGCTGCCGAAGGTGGGCTGGTCGACGTGCTACGAGACCGCCGCGGAGAGGACCGGGAGCGCGGCTACACGACGGCCGGACCGCACCGAGCGACGCTCGAGGTACTGGTCGACGGCATACAGGCAGAGCGGCGTCTCTCCCGCGGCCAGCAGAAGCTGCTCATCTACGCCCTTTTCCTGGGGTTGGCGGGCTTCGTCGTAGGCGAAGGCGGGGAACCTCCGGTGTTGCTGATCGACGACCTCCCAGCGGAGTTGGATGCGCGCCATCTCGACCTGCTGTTGCAGCGGTTGGCCGATCGGGGCCTTCAGTGCTGGATAAGCGCCGTCGATCTGGACATCGACACGGCATCGCCGCGCCACAAGGTGTTCCACGTGGAACATGGACGGGTGACCGAGCGTTGACCGGCCCGGCGCGGTGTATACTCTGCGCTGGTTTGCGCTGACAGTGCCCACGACATCATGCCGACGACGAACACGACCTACGATTCCTCTTCCATCAAGGTCCTGAAAGGGCTGGACGCGGTGCGCAAGCGGCCCGGTATGTACATCGGCGACACCGATGACGGCACCGGACTGCACCACATGGTGTTCGAGGTCGTGGACAACGCCATCGATGAGGCGTTGGCCGGCTATTGCACGCACATCGATGTCGTCATTCACGCCGACGAGGCCGTCACGGTAACCGACGACGGCCGTGGCATACCCGTCGACCTGCACCCGGAAGAGGGTCGGTCCGCCGCCGAGGTCATCATGACCGTCCTCCATGCCGGCGGGAAGTTCGATGACAACTCGTACAAGGTGTCCGGCGGGTTGCACGGTGTCGGCGTATCCGTGGTCAACGCCCTGTCCGAAGACCTCGAGTTGACCATCAGGCGAGACGGCATGACCCACTATCAGCGTTACCACCTGGGGGTGCCGGAGGCACCGCTGGCGGTCCAGGGGGAAACGGAGGGCAGTGGTACGACGGTCCGCTTCCGTCCGAGCCCGGAGATCTTTACCGACACCGAATTTCACTACGACATCCTCGCCAAGCGGCTGCGCGAACTGTCGTTCCTGAATTCCGGTGTCCGCATCCATCTAAAGGACGAGCGCGACGGCCGCGAGGACACCTTCGAGTACGAGGGCGGCATTCGGGCCTTTGTGCAACACCTCAATCGCAACAAGACGCCGCTGAACGCCCATGTGTTTCACTTCACGGCGGAACGCGACGAGGTCGTGGTCGAGATCGCCATGCAGTGGAACGAGTCGTATCAGGAGAGCATCTTCTGTTACACGAACAACATCCCGCAGCGCGACGGCGGGACGCATATGGCCGGTTTCCGGGCGGGACTGACGCGCACCCTGAACGGTTACATCGAGCGCGAGGGTTTGGCGAAGAAGCAGAAGGTGAACACCACGGGCGATGACGCCCGCGAAGGTCTGACCGCGGTGTTGTCCGTCAAGGTGCCGGATCCCAAGTTCTCGTCGCAGACCAAGGAAAAGCTGGTTTCCTCCGAGGTCAAGGGGATCGTCGAGGGCCTGCTGGCGGAGAAGTTCGGTGATTTCCTCGCCGAGAACCCGGCCGACGCCAAGGCCATTTCCGGTAAGATGATCGACGCCGCGCGAGCGCGCGAGGCGGCCCGCAAGGCGCGTGAAATGACGCGCCGCAAGGGTGTGCTGGACGTCGCCGGCCTGCCCGGCAAGCTCGCCGACTGCCAGGAAAAGGACCCGGCCCTGTCGGAACTCTACCTCGTGGAGGGCGATTCCGCCGGCGGCTCCGCGAAACAGGGCAGGGACCGCCGTTCGCAGGCCATACTGCCGCTCAAGGGCAAGATCCTCAATGTCGAAAAGGCGCGGTTCGACAAGATGCTGTCCTCGGCGGAGGTCGGCACCCTGATCACCGCGCTCGGCTGCGGGATCGGGCGTGAGGAATACAACCC
>JARRQB010000097.1:0-5743 GCA_037382265.1 Gammaproteobacteria bacterium
CGGGAGATGCTCCCCGACCCGAAGTTTGGGAGCCAACTGCTCACCAAGTTCATCAACATGGTGATGGTCGACGGCAAGAAGTCCGTGGCCGAAAACATCCTGTACGGCGCGCTGGACCAGGTCGCCAACAAGCGCGGTGGCGACCCCGTGGAGACGCTCGAGCAGGCGCTCGAGAACGTCCGGCCGGTGGTCGAGGTCAAGTCGCGGCGCGTCGGTGGCGCCACCTACCAGGTGCCGGTCGAGGTTCGCCCGGTGCGCCGCAACTCGCTGGCGATGCGCTGGCTGATCGATGCCTCGCGCAAGCGCAGCGAGAAGTCCATGGCGATGCGACTGGCCGGGGAACTGCTCGACGCGGCGGACTCCAAGGGTTCGGCCGTGAAGAAGAAGGAAGACACCCATCGGATGGCGGAGGCCAACAAGGCCGTCTCGCACTACCGCTGGTAAGTCGACGGACGAACGTACGGAACGTAATTGGATACACGGTCGTGGCTCGCGTTACTCCCATCGAACGGTACCGGAATATCGGCATCATGGCGCACATCGATGCCGGTAAGACCACGACTACCGAGCGCATTCTGTTCTACACCGGCGTCTCCCACAAGATCGGCGAAGTGCACGACGGTGCGGCGACCATGGACTGGATGGAGCAGGAGCAGGAACGCGGGATAACGATCACTTCCGCGGCCACCACCTGCTTCTGGGCCGGTATGGGCCAGCAGCATCCGCAGCATCGCATCAACATCATCGACACCCCCGGGCACGTCGACTTCACCATCGAGGTGGAGCGCTCGCTGCGGGTGCTGGATGGGGCGATCTTCGTGCTGTGCGCGGTCGGCGGGGTGCAGCCGCAGTCCGAGACGGTGTGGCGACAGGCCAACAAGTACCGGGTGCCGCGCATGGCCTTCGTCAACAAGATGGACCGCGTCGGTGCCAACTTCTTTCGCGTCGTCGAGCAGCTGCGGGAGCGGCTGGGCGCCACGCCCGTGCCCATCCAGGTGCCGATCGGTGCCGAAGAGGGTTTCCGGGGGGTCGTGGATCTGGTGAAGATGAAGGCGATCCACTGGAGCGAGGAGAACATGGGCATGCAGTTCGAGTATGCCGAGATTCCCGCCGAGCTCCAAAGCGACTGCGCGAAGTGGCGCGAAAAAATGGTCGAGGCCGCGGCCGAGGGCGCGGACGACCTGATGGAGAAGTACCTCGAGGGCGAAGAGCTCAGCGAGGACGACATCCTCACCGGGCTGCGCGCACGCACGCTGCGGCTGGAGATCGTGCCCGTCACCTGCGGCACGGCCTTCAAGAACAAAGGGGTGCAGGCGTTGCTCGACAAGGTGATCGAGCTCATGCCGGCGCCGGTCGACGTGCCGCCGATCCACGGCCTGCTCGAGGACGGCACCACCGAGGCGGCGCGGCCGTCGTCCGACAAGGAGCCGTTCGCGGCCCTGGCGTTCAAGATCGCCACCGACCCGTTCGTCGGCACCCTGACCTTTTTCCGGGTCTACTCCGGCGTAATGAAGTCGGGCGACTCGGTGCTCAACCCGGTGAAGGGTAAGAAGGAACGTATCGGCCGCATCCTGCAGATGCACGCCAACTCGCGCGAGGAGATCAAGGAGGTCTGCGCCGGGGACATCGCTGCGGCCGTGGGGCTGAAGGACGTCACCACGGGCGACACCCTGTGCGACATCAATCACGCGATCACGCTCGAGCGCATGGAGTTCCCCGAGCCGGTCATCTCCGTGGCGGTCGAGCCCAAGAGCAAGCCCGACCAGGAAAAGATGGGTATGGCGCTGTCCCGTTTGGCGCAGGAAGACCCGTCTTTTCGGGTGCACACCGACGAGGAGTCTGGCCAGACGATCATCTCCGGCATGGGGGAGCTGCACCTGGAAATCATCGTCGACCGCATGAAGCGCGAGTTCAAGGTCGAAGCGAACGTCGGTGCCACGCAGGTCGCCTTTCGCGAGACCATTCGGGCGACGACCGAGGTCGAGGGCAAATTCGTCCGCCAGTCGGGCGGGCGCGGTCAATACGGTCACGTGTGGCTGCGGCTGGAGCCGCTGCCGGCGGGCGAGGGTTACGAGTTCGAGAATGCCATCGTCGGCGGCGTGGTGCCCAAGGAGTACATTCCCGCCGTGGACAAGGGCGTTCGCGACGCCATGCTCAGCGGCGTGCTCGCCGGCTATCCGGTGGTCGACGTGAAGGTCACGTTGTACGACGGCTCCTACCACGAGGTCGACTCGAACGAGATGGCGTTCAAGGTCGCTGCCTCGATGGGCTTCAAGGCCGGCGTGCAGAAGGCAAAGCCGGTGATCCTGGAGCCTGTGATGAAGGTCGAGGTCGAGACGCCGGAAGACTACATGGGCGACGTGATCGGCGACCTGAACGCGCGGCGCGGCATGGTGCAGGGTATGGAAGACGGCCCGAGTGGCAAGGTCGTTCGCGCGGAGGTGCCGCTGGCCGAGATGTTCGGCTACGCGACCAGCTTGCGCAGCGCTACCCAGGGTCGCGCCTCTTACAGCATGGAATTCTCCAGGTACAACGAGGTTCCGGCGAATCTCGCCGAGATCCTGGTCAAGAAACACTGACACACGCACGGCATAGGGGTTAGGGCAGTGTCCAAAGAAAAATTTGAACGCAAGAAGCCGCACGTCAACGTTGGGACGATTGGTCACGTTGACCACGGCAAGACGACGTTGACGGCGGCGATCACGATGCACCAGGCGTCGAAGTATGGTGGTGAGTCGAAGGCCTACGACCAGATCGACAATGCGCCGGAAGAGCGCGAGCGCGGGATCACGATTGCCACGGCGCACGTGGAGTACGAATCGGCGGCGCGCCACTACGCGCACGTGGACTGCCCCGGCCACGCGGACTACGTGAAGAACATGATCACCGGAGCGGCGCAGATGGACGGTGCGATTCTGGTGGTGTCGGCGGCGGACGGTCCGATGCCGCAGACGCGCGAGCACATTCTGCTGTCGCGCCAGGTTGGGGTGCCGTACATCGTGGTCTACCTGAACAAGGCGGACATGGTGGACGACGAGGAGCTGCTGGAGCTGGTGGAGATGGAGGTTCGCGAGCTGCTGGACAGTTACGATTTTCCTGGCGACGACACGCCGATCATTGTGGGTTCGGCGCTGAAGGCGTTGGAGGGCGACACCTCGGAGATTGGGACGCCGTCGATCGACAAGCTGGTGGAGGCGCTGGACAGCTACATTCCGGAGCCTGAGCGAGCGGTGGACGGGGCGTTTCTGATGCCGATCGAGGACGTGTTCTCGATCTCGGGCCGGGGCACGGTGGTGACGGGTCGAGTGGAGCGCGGGGTGATCAAGGTCGGTGAAGAGATCGAGATCGTGGGCATCAAGGACACGATGAAGACGACCTGCACGGGCGTGGAGATGTTCCGCAAGCTGCTTGACCAGGGTCAGGCGGGGGACAACGTGGGGGTGCTGCTGCGCGGCACGAAGCGCGACGAGGTGGAGCGCGGTCAGGTGCTGGCGAAGCCGGGGTCGATCACGCCGCACACGCACTTTGAGGCGGAGGTTTACGTGCTGTCGAAGGACGAGGGTGGTCGCCACACGCCGTTCTTCAACGGCTACCGGCCGCAGTTTTACTTCCGCACGACGGACGTGACGGGGGCGTGCGAGTTGCCCGAAGGCGTCGAGATGGTGATGCCGGGAGACAACGTGAAGATGACGGTGAAGCTGATTGCGCCGATCGCGATGGAAGAGGGCCTGCGCTTCGCCATCCGCGAGGGCGGCCGCACCGTCGGCGCCGGCGTCGTCGCCAAGATTATCGAGTAAGCGAGACGCTCGAAAAGCAAAGGGCGGGCCGCCCCGTGAGGGGTGGTCCGTCGTATTTTTTAGGCCAGTAGCTCAATTGGCAGAGCAGCGGTCTCCAAAACCGCAGGTTGGGGGTTCGAGTCCCTCCTGGCCTGCCATACGAAGTACGCAATGAACGCGAAGACTGAGGTTGAAAGTTCCTCGGGACTGGACACGGCGAAGCTGCTAGCGGCCGTCGTGATCCTGATCGGCGGAATCGTGGGTTTCTACATCCTCGAGGCGCAAGCCCTGTGGGTGCGGCTGCTGCTGCTGTTGGCGGTGGTCGGCGTCGCCGTGTTCGTCGCCTACCAGACGGCGCTCGGACGTTCGGCCTGGGGCTTCGTGGTCGACGCCCGGACCGAAGTCCGCAAGGTGGTCTGGCCGACGCGCCAGGAGACTCTGCAGACCTCCCTTGCCATTTTTGCGGCCGTGCTGGTCACGGCCCTGTTCCTGTGGGGCATCGATTCCATATTGTTCTGGCTGGTGGCGCTGCTCACCGGGCAGGGAGGTTGACGTGGCGAAGCGTTGGTATGTCGTTCACGCGTACTCGGGCTTCGAAGGCCAGGTCAAGCGTTCGCTCCAGGAGCGCGTCGAGCGCGCCGGAATGCAGGATCATTTCGGCGAAATCCTGGTGCCGACCGAAGAGGTGGTCGAGATGCGCGCCGGCCAGCAGCGGAAGAGCGAACGCAAGTTCTTTCCCGGGTACGTGCTGGTGAACATGGAATTGACCGACGAGACTTGGCACCTGGTGAAGGACGTGCCCAAGGTGATGGGTTTCATCGGTGGTACCGGCGATCGCCCGGCGCCGATCAGCGACCGCGAGGCCGATGCCATCCTGCAGCGCGTGCAGGAAGGGGTCGACAAGCCGCGCCCGAAGGTATTGTTCGAGCCGGGCGAGGTGGTGCGCGTCACCGACGGGCCGTTCAACGACTTCAACGGCGTGGTCGAGGAAGTCGACTACGACAAGAGCCGGCTCAAGGTCTCCGTGCTGATCTTCGGCCGCTCGACCCCCGTCGAGCTCGAGTTCGGCCAAGTGGAAAAGGGCTAGCGCCAGGCAGAAATTGCAGTATCCGCAGCCGCCCCGGGCGGCAGAATCGCGGTGATTCGCGCGGGTACGACGACACGGGGAGCCAGGGTAGCCAGTCCCTCGCGCTTGCACCCGTAAGAGGTGAAATGTGGCAAAGAAGATCCAGGCTTACATCAAACTTCAGGTCAAGGCGCAGGAGGCCAACCCCAGTCCGCCCGTCGGACCGGCGCTCGGCCAGCACGGCGTCAACATCATGGAATTCTGCAAGGCGTTCAACGCCCAGACGCAGAGCGTCGAGAAGGGTTTGCCCATCCCGGTGGTGATCACGGTCTACGGCGACCGTTCGTTCACCTTCGTGATGAAGACTCCGCCCGCAGCGATCCTGCTCAAGAAGGCGGCCGGCATCCAGTCGGGCAGCGGTCGTCCCAACACCGAGAAAGTCGGGACGGTGACGCGCGCGCAACTCGAGGAGATCGCCAAGATGAAGGAGCCGGACCTGACCGCGGCCGATCTCGACGCCGCCGTGCGGACCATCGCGGGCAGCGCCCGGAGCATGGGCCTCGACGTGGAGGGCGTTTGAGATGGCCAAGCTGAGCAAACGCCAGACGGCGATACGCGAAAAGGTAGCGGCCGGCAAGGCCTATGCCGCCGAAGAGGCCTTCGCGCTGCTGAAGGAGCTTTCGGCCGTCAAGTTCGCCGAAAGCGTCGACGTTGCCGTCAACCTGGGCGTCGACCCGCGCAAGTCGGATCAGGTGGTGCGCGGCTCGACCGTGCTGCCGAACGGCACCGGCAAGACGGTGCGTGTCGCGGTCTTCACCCAGGGGCCGAACGCCGATGCGGCGCGTGCAGCCGGTGCGGACAAGGTCGGCATGGACGACCTGGCCGAACAGGTGAAGGCCGG
>JARRQB010000098.1:0-5719 GCA_037382265.1 Gammaproteobacteria bacterium
CCGGGAGGTATTCGAACAGGGTCACCACCCGCTGCACGCCGCTCAAGTAGCGTACCTGGTCGGTCACCGCCTGCGCCTCGCCACGGGTCAGCAGGCCCATCAGGTAGACGGTGTCCTGCGAGGTGGTGACCTGCACCCGGGTCGGGTCGAAGTCCTCGATGTCGACGTCGAACAGAGCCAGCTTGACCTTGCTGGTCAGGTACATGTCGTCGGCCGCGTCGGTCCAGGTGGCCTCGGCCGCGGTCTGCACCTCGTTGTAGACCTTGCGCACGTTGGGAATCTGTGCAACCAGGTTGGCAAAGCGCCGGCTCACCGCGTCGCTGGCCGCCTGGCCGGTGAGCAGGACCTGCAGGTTGTAGACGGTGACCTCGATGTTCGCCTGCTCGCTGATGTCCGCGTTCCCCTGGCGGATCCCGACGGCCTTGAAGTAGATGTTCTGGTCTTCGACGAAGGTCCCCATGGTGCGGCGGTCGTGGGCCACGGCGACGGTGGCGGCGGCACCGCCGACGACCACGGCGGCGCAGCCGCTCAACAGGGCACCGGCGAACGACAGGACCAGGACGACAATCAGGCGCGGCATGCGGCGGCGACTCCTCGCGGTGGTGAATCAGGAACCCAGCAGCTGTGCGTCCACCAGGTCGCACAGGCAGTGCAGTACGGCCACTTGGACCTCTTGGGTGTAGGAGGGGTTCTCGGACGGCGCGCGCAGTTCCACGTCGGTCTCGCCGAGGCACTCGGCCAGCGCCCCGCCGTCCTGCCCGGTCAGTGCGACCACCGTCATCTGGCGCTCGTGCGCCACCGCCGCGGCGCGTGCCGTGCTGCGCGCGTTGCCGTCGCTGCTGATGGCCAGCAGCAGATCCCCCGGGTGGCCGATCGCACCGACCTGCTTGGCGAACACTTCGCCGAACTCGCTGTCGCCGGCGATCGCGGTCAGGATGCCGCTGTCGTTCGACAGACCGATCACCGGCAGCCCCGGGCGTTCGCGCTCGAAGCGGTGCAGCATGCGGGCCGCGAAGTACTGGGCCAGCGACCCGGAGCCGCCGCTGCCGCACACCAGCACCTTGCCGCCGCCGAGCAGCCCGGTCACGATGGTCTCGGCGGCGCGGCTGATCGCCTCCGGCAGCAGGTCGCGGGCGCGCGCCAGGGTGTCGATGCTCTCGGTCAGGCGGTGCCTTGCTCGGTCGGCGAGTTCCACGGTCAAGGTCGGTTCCTTATCGATGGGGCGCTTCATGTTCGCACGCGTTCCGTGCGGCGTCGACGGCCGCCTCAGGCGGGAAACGCGTCTTTCACCCAGAGCGGTTCGCTGCGGCCGTCCAGTCCGACGACGTCGAACCTGCAGGCGTCGCGGTTGCCGCGGCGGGCCAGGTAGTGGCGCGCCGCCAGGATGATGCGGCGCTGCTTGCGCAGATCGACGGTCGCCAGCGGCCCACCGAAGGCGGGGTTGCGGCGCAGCCGCACCTCCACGAACACCAGGTGCTCGCCGTCGCGCAGGATGAGGTCGATCTCGCCGCCGCGGCAGCGGAAGTTTCGCTCGAGCAGTTCGAGACCCTGTTGCACGAGGAAGCGGGCCGCGTGGTCCTCGGCGTGCCGGCCGATCTCCTGGGTGGCCATCAGGGGACGGTGCTGCCCGAGGTCGGCACCTCGACGACCGGTGCGGCGCCGGCGGTCGGGCCGACCGCGCGGGTGGCCGCGTCGGCGTCGGTCGCGGTCGCGGTCACGGCGTCGAGCCGCGGCGAATAGCCCAGCACTTCCGGTTCAGCGCCGAGCTGCACCCACACCAGCTGGCGGTGCACCTGGTTGAGGCCGTCGACGTAGAGGTGGCCGGTGTAGCCGTCCAGCGTCTCGAAGGTGCTGCTCTGCAGTCGGGCGAGGTGCGGCAGCAGCTGGTAGGCGTCCATTCCCATGGCGTAGAGCCGACCGTAGGGCCCGCCGGCCGCCGGCAGCAGTTCGCGCAGCCGCTGGCGCGCCAGCGGGTCCTGCGGGTCTTCGATCAGCAGCCAGGGCATGTCGGGCAGGTTGAGTCCCTCGAGGTCGGGCGCCTCCTGGGCGCTGATCTCGCCCTGCCAGGCGTGCGAGGTGGCGAACACCGGCAGGTCCGCGGCGCGGTGGAACTGCAGCTGCGGGCGCAGCAGCCGGGCCTGGCGTGGCTTGGTCACCAGGAAGACGAAGTCGATGTCCTGGCGGCGGCGCGGTTCGAACTCCAGGCGCTGGCCGAGCACGCGCTGCAACTCCTGGTGGCGCGCGGCACTCGCTCCCAGGTGCAGCATGCCGCGGATGGCCTCGCTGTGATCGGCGGTCTCCGCATCGTAGAGCGTTTGTTCGGCGACCGTGCCGCCGAGCGCTTGCCAACGCGCCACGAAGGCGTCGACGATGCGGCTGCCCCAGGCATCGTCTACCGCCAGCACGGCCGGACGGCGCAGCCCCTCCAGCCAGGCGCGCTCGGCCACTTGGCGGGCCTCGTCCTCCGGCGACAGCGCGAACTGGAACAGCGTCGAGGGCGGCGCGACGTCGGTGTCGACCTGGTTCAGGGCCAGCACGGGCACGGGCAGCTCGCCGGCGCGGGCCAGCTGGGTGACCGACTCCTTGTCGAGCGGACCGATGACCAGCTCGTTGCCGTCGGTCACCGCTTCGGTCAGGGTCGGCCACAGTGCCGCGGGGTCGCTGGCGTCGTAGAAGTGCAGTTCGGGGCGGGTGGCGTCGGCGTCCGCCAGCCAGGCCGCCACGATACCGTCGCGCAGCGCGGCGGCGACCTGCCCGAAACGCCCGCTCTCGGGCAGCAGGACGGCGATGCGGTTCGCCTGGGTGAGCAGGGCCTGATGCCGCGCGAGCAGGCCCTCGAGCAGGCCGGGCAGCGCGGGGTGGTCGGGGAAGCGCTCGCGCCACAACGCGAGTTCCCCGGCGGCCGCCTGCGGTGCGCGCAGGGCGTGCTTGAGCACGATGGCCAACTGCATCCAGCCGCCCTCCACGCCGGGCGGCGAAGGCTGCAGCCGGGTCAGGGCGGGCTCGCTGAGCACCGCCAGCGTGCGCACGATCTCCACCTGGTTGTCGAAGCGCTGTTGGGGGTCCGGCAGCAGGGCGTCCAGGGCTTGCAGTTCGCGGGCGCTCTCGAGCACGTTGCCGAGCAAGCGAAAGGCCTGGGCGGTCGCGCGGTGATAGCGCACCCTGAGTTCGCGCGCGGCGTCCGCCGGCGGCGGTGCGAGCAGCAGCGACAGGGCCTCGCTGGCGCGGTTTTCCTCCATCAGCAAGTCGGCCTGCAGCAGCCGGTGCAGCAGGCGCGGGTCGGTGCCCAGCGGCAGCGGTGCCGCCGCGGCCAGGGTGCGGCGTGCGCCGTCGCGATCGCCGCCGCGCAGGAAGTCGTCGGCGGCGCGCACCAGGTAGGCGCCGCGGCGGCCGGGGTCCGAGGTGCGGGCGGCGATCTGTTCGAGCAAGGCGGCGGCGCCGAGCGCGTCGCCCAGGCGCTCGAGTTCGCCCGCCAGGGCCAACTCCGGGTCGGCCGGCACCTCGGGTGCGGGTTTGACGGCGGGTGGGCCGCCGCAGCCGGCGAGCAGCAGTCCCAGGACCAGCAGCAGGGCCGGGAGCATGACTTGCGTGCGGGGTATCACAGGCACAGGATGGCGGGTCCGGTAACGAGTTCGGAAGCACACGATGGTAGCAGACGCGCCCGGCAGCCTGTACGTGGTGGCCACGCCGATCGGCAATCTGGACGACTTGTCGCCGCGCGCCGTCGACACGCTGCGCACGGTGGACGTGATCGCGGCGGAGGACACCCGCCACACCCGGCGGTTGTGTGAGCGCTTCGGCATCGGCACGGCCATGCTCGCGTTGCACGAGCACAACGAGCGGGCGGCCGGCGAGGGCGTGCTGGCGCGGCTGCGCGCCGGCCGGTCGGTGGCGCTGGTGTCCGACGCCGGCACCCCGCTGATCAGCGACCCCGGCTTTGCGCTGGTGCGCGAGTGCCGGCGCGCCGGCCTGCCGGTGGTCTGCGTGCCCGGGCCGTCGGCCCTGGCGGCCGCGCTCAGCGTGTCCGGCCTGCCGACCGACCGGTTCCGCTTCGAGGGCTTTCTGCCGCGCAAGGCGGCGGCGCGGCGCGAGCGTCTGCGCGCGCTGCGCGGCGAGACTGCCACCCTGGTCTGGTACGAGTCCCCGCACCGGGTGCAGGACGCGCTCGACGACATGGCGGCGGTGTTCGGCGGCGCGCGCGCGGCGGTACTCGCGCGTGAACTGACCAAGCTGCACGAGACCGTCCTGAGCCTGCCGCTCGCCGAACTGGTCGAGGCGGTGCGCGCCGACCCCGACCAACGCCGCGGCGAACTGGTCCTGATGGTTGCCGGGGCGCCCGAGGCCCCCGCGGGGGAGGCGGAACTCGAGCGCGTGCTCGACATCCTGCTCGGCGACCTGCCCGTCAAGCACGCGGCCACGCTGGCCGCCCGCCTGACCGGCTGCGGGAAGAATCGAGACTATGAATTCGAGTTGCGCATCGAGGGTCGCGGGCGTTAACGGCTGCTGACACTGATGCGCCGGCTGACCGCGCTCGGGTGCTTCGGCAGCCGGATGGTCAGCACGCCGCGCCGGTAATCGGCGCGCGCGCCGTCGGAATCGACCCGCGCGGGCAGCTGCAGCACGCGTTCGAAGCGCCCGTAGGCCCGCTCGGTGACGTGATAGGTGCCGCGGGTCTCCTCGCGCGCCGCGTGCTTCTCGCCGCGCACGCGCAGCAGGTCGTCCTGCGCGTCGATGTCGAACTCCTCGGGGTTCATGCCCGGGATCTCCAGCCGTACCGTCACCTCGTCGTCGCTCTCGCGGATCTCGGCCGCCATCAGTCCCCAGCCGGGGCTGATGCGCGCGAGCGCCAGGCTGTCCTCGGTGTCGTCCGCGCGCGGCTCGCCGGGCCGGAACCGGGTGATCGCCTGCGCCGCGCGGTCGACCAGCGACTGCCAGCCGGTGTGCAGGTTGTCCCAGGCCCGGTCCAGGCCCTGTTTCAGGCTGTCGAGGCTTGCCATGGCGTCGTCCTCAGCTGCCGACCTTGATCTTGCGCGGCTGGGGTTCGGACGCCTTCGGCAGCACGATCTCGAGCACGCCGTCGCTGCTGGTCGCGGTGATGCCCTCGGCGTTGACCGTGTCCGGCAGCGAGAAGCGGCGCATGAACACGCCCTGCTGGCGTTCCCGACGCTGATAGCCCTGGCCGGACTCCTCGGCGGAGTGCTTGCGCTCGCCGCGAATCGTCAGCACGCCCTTGTCCATCGAGATCTCGATGTTCTCGGGGCGTACGCCCGGGATGTCGGCGTGCAGCACGTAGCTGTCGTCGGTCTCCTGGATGTCGACTGCCGGGGCCCAGGCGCTGCCGACCACGCGGGTTTCGTCGTCGCGGCCCGGGGTCAGCACCTGGTCCATTTCCTTGCGCCACTGATTGAGCAGCTGCCAGGGGTCGCGGAGCATGACTGCCATGGTGGTTCCTCCTACGTCCGGGGTTGGGAGGGGCTTGGCCCCCTGTTCTCCTCTACACATGGTGGGCGGCGGCGCCGCCTGCAAGGGGGGCGCGGCGGCGGTGCTTGCCACAGGTCAAATCGGGGCGTAGTTTGGGGGCCGGGAGTCGGCCAGGTGGCCGCTGTCGCCGCCAGGCGATGGAGGAAAGTCCGGGCTCCGCAGGGTAGGGTGCCAGGTAACGCCTGGGCGGCGCGAGCCGACGGAAAGTGCCACAGAAAACATACCGCCCAAGCCCCCG
>JARRQB010000099.1:0-6294 GCA_037382265.1 Gammaproteobacteria bacterium
GCCGCTCGACGGTATCGGACCTACGGAGTTGGGACTCGAGGTCCTCGAGGCGCGGCTGGACGCGGCGCCGCTCGACGAACTCATCCTGGCCACGAATCCGACCGTGGAGGGCGAGGCGACGGCGCACTACCTGGGCGAGATGGCTCGCGAGCGCGGAATCCGCACCACCCGAATCGCTCACGGGGTGCCCCTGGGCGGCGAACTCGAATACGTCGACGGTGGCACCCTGGCACACGCCTTCTCGGGCCGCCGCCAGTTGTGAATGCAACCCACGGAGTTTGGACCCATGACCGACTGCCTGTTCTGCAAGATCGTCGCCGGCGAAATCCCGGCCGACAAGGTTTACGAGGACGATCACGTCATTGCCTTTCGCGATATCGCGCCGAAGGCACCGACCCACGTGTTGGTGATCCCCCGCCGGCACATCAGCACGCTGAACGAGCTGACCCCCGAGGATGCCGAGCTGGTCGGTCGGATGTACCTGGCCGCCCGCGACGTGGCGCACCGCGAGCGTATCGCCGAACCCGGTTACCGTACCGTGGTGAACTGCAACGCCGACGGCGGCCAGGCCGTGTACCACATCCACCTGCACCTGTTGGGCGGGCGGTCGCTCAAGTGGCCCCCCGGGTGAGGGCTGTGGCACTGCCGCCCCGGGGATTGAGCGGTGTTGCCGAGACCCGTGGCGTGGTCGCCTCGGCGCCGAGGCCTGGATCCAGGGGCACGTATCGCCGTGGAGATCAACCTCGACCTGCAGACTGTGGCGCCGTTGCCGGCCTCGCGGCCGCCGGACGGCCCGGCTCGCCCGGAACCGCCGCGACCGAGCGCTGACGATGCGATCGCCGGACAGCGGGCGATGGCGCGCCGGCTGGCGGTGTCCGAGACGGAGCGGCAGGCAGCGCAGTCGCTGTTGAACGATGGGGTTGCCCAGACCCACCGGGTGGCCGACCCACCGGCCGCGCGCAAGGCGCTGGCCGCCTACGACGGGGTGGCGAGAAACCAGGAGCTGGCCTACGTGAGCAGCATCCTGGGTATCGACGAGCGCGCCTGATACACTCCGGGCTCCCGCCAGGCCGTGGCGCCTTGCGGGCGAGCTCCACCCGACACGATGGCGATGCCCGAAAGACCCGACGTGCCAGCGCTTCAGTTCGAACTCAAGGCGGGCTTCTACACGCTGCCGACGCTACGCGTGCTGTCGCCCGACATGAACGCCCTGGATGCCCTGTTGGCGGAGCGCTCTGCCCGCGCGCCAAAATTTTTCCACAACCTTCCCCTGGTGATCGATCTGGCGGCCGTCAAGGACGTCGATTTAGGCGCCGATTTCGCCACGATGATCGGGTTGCTGCGCGGCTACGGGCTGATCCCCGTCGGCGTGCGCAGTGGTTCCCCCGGTCAGCAGTCGCAGGCGCGACTGATGGAGTTGGCCATCCTACCGCCGAGTCGAGGGGGGACGGCCAAGGCCCGGGGCGAGCCGACCGGAAGCGGTGCGGCCAACCCTAAGCCGGCGAAGGTGGTCGACGCGGCGGTGCGCCCCGGCGAGCGGGTCTATGCCCAAGGCGCGGACCTCGTGTTGTTGGCCCCGGTCGAGGCCGGGGCCGAGGCCATGGCCGACGGTCACGTACACGCCTATGCGCCGGTGTACGGGCGGGTGCTGGCCGGTGTGTCGGGCGATCGCAGCGCGCGCGTGTTCTGCACGGATCTACGCGCCGAACTGGTGGCCATAGCCGGCTGCCGGAAGGCGGCCAGCGAACTCGACGCCGGTTTGTCGGGTCGGCCCGTCCAGCTCTACCTGGAAGGTGAGAAGGTGGTCCTGCGGGCGGTCTGACCCTGGCTGGCTCGACACCGGCGCCGCGGGGTCTGACCCCCTGGCCCGATAGGCGTCTAGAATTGTGGTTGAACGTACAGCCGCCGGCTCGCCTCAGCAGCGGTCCAAAAGGCACCGGCGGCCGACCCGAGGAGCCAACGTGAACGCAAATCCCGATGCCGTCGAGCAAACTGCGGCGGAAGTCAGCCTGCCGCTGGACGCGCCCGAACTCTATCTGAACCGCGAGCTGACCTGGCTCGTGTTCAACCGCCGGGTTCTGCACGAGGCGGAAGACCCGCGCACGCCGCTGCTGGAGCGGCTGAAATTCGTCGCCATCGTGGGTTCCAACCTCGACGAGTTCTTCATGAAGCGCATCGGCGGCCTGAAACAGCAGCTCGGCGCCGGCATGCAGAAGCTGACCGTCGACGGCCGCACACCCAAGCAGCAGATCGACGAGTGCTACGACGTCGTGCGCGACCTGGAGGCGCGCCAGCGCGAGGCCCTGCACCTGATTCTGCGCGAACTGCGCGAGCACGACATCAAGATCCTCGCCTGGCAGGAGCTGGACCCGGTCGACCAGGCCTACCTGCGCGACCACTACCACGACAACATCTTCCCGCTGATTACGCCGCAGGCGATGGACCCGGCACACCCGTTCCCGTTCATTTCCAACCTGTCGCTGAACCTGCTCGTGCAGGCGCGCTTCCCGGGGGAAGCAGGCAAGGCCTCGCTGACCCGCATCAAGGTGCCGGTCGGCAGCGGCGCGCCGCGCTTTCTGCAGCTACCCGAGCGTAGTCACTTCGTGCCTCTGGAAGACGTGATCCGCAACAACCTCGACATGCTGATGCCCGAAATGGAACTGGTGTCGGCGCACATGTTCAGGCTGACGCGCAATGCCAACACCGAGCGTGCCGAAGAGCACGCGGACGACCTGTTGTCGCTGATCGAGTCCGAACTGCGCGAGCGCCGGTTCGCGCCTATCGTCCGGTTGCAGGTGCAGGGCGACATCGACGAGACCTCGCGCGGTATGCTGGCGGCCGAACTCGGGCTGGACGAAAACCTGGACGTGTTCAACGCGGGCGGCGACCTGCTCGCGCTGCGCGATCTTTTCCAGGTGGCCTTTCTCGACGTCCCCGAACTGCACGACGTGCCCCACCAGCCGATCGACCACCCGGAGCTCACGGACAACCGCAACATCTTTCACATCATCCGCGAGCGCGGGCCCATCCTGCTGCAGCCGCCCTACGAGTCGTTCGTCACCTCGGTTGAGCGGTTCCTCAAGGAGGCCTCGAGCGACCCCAAGGTGCGCGCCATCAAGATGACGCTGTATCGCACCTCGGCGGACACGAAGGTGGTCGACTACCTGATCCGGGCCGCACGCAACGGCAAGCAGGTCGCGGTCGTGGTGGAGTTGAAGGCGCGCTTCGACGAGGCGGCCAACATCCGTTGGGCGACTCACATGGAAGAGGCGGGCGTGCACGTGACCTACGGCGTGGTCGGGCTGAAGACCCACTCGAAAATCATCCTGGTGGTGCGGCAGGACTACAGCGGGCTCAAGCGTTACTGCCACATCGGCACGGGAAACTACCACGCTGGCACGGCGCGGCTGTATTCCGACTTGGGCCTGTTGACCAACGACGGTGACATCGGGCACGACGCGACCGAGTTGTTCAACTATCTGACCACCGGCTACACCCCGCAGCGAAACTACCGCAAGCTGCTGCCTTCGCCGCGCATGCTCAAGGCCGCGCTGCTTAAGAAGATCAAGCGCGAGCGCGAGCTGCACTCGGCCGAGCAGCCGGGCCTGATCCAGTTCAAGATGAACGCCCTGGAGGACGCCGACATCACCCGCGCGCTTTACGAGGCGGCGCGCGACGGCGTGCGGGTCGACCTGATCGTGCGCGATACCTGCCGCCTGCGTCCGGGGATACCCGGTCTGTCCGAGTCCGCGCGGGTGATCAGCATCGTCGGTCGCTTCCTGGAGCACACCCGCATTTACTACTTCCAAAACGGCGGTGACGAGGAGTACTTCATCGGCTCGGCCGACGCCATGAAACGCAACCTCGAGTCACGCGTGGAGGTGGTGGCGCCGGTCGAACACCCGGATCTGCGCTCCGAACTGCGCCAGCTCCTGGACATTCAGCTCAAGGATCAGCGCAGCGCCTGGGACATGCAGTCGGACGGCGGCTACGTACAGCGCATGCCCAGTGGCGAAGCGGACTCGGTCGGGAGCCAGGAGCAACAGATCGCGCTGGCGACGGCACGCGCCAAGCGGGCGGCGAAATACCCCAGGCGCCGGCTCGGGCAGAGGCTGGGCGGAAGAAACCTGCGCTGAACGGAGGACGGCCGGGCGTCAGAGAAGCAGGCGCTCGAGCACGCTTCGGTAGACCTCGGCCAGGTGTTCGAGGTCGGCGACGGCCACGCACTCGTCGACCTGGTGGATGGTCGCGTTCAGCGGACCCAGTTCCAGCACCTGCGCACCGGTCGGGGCGATGAAGCGTCCGTCCGAAGTGCCGCCGCCGGTCGACAGTGCGGTGTCGTAGCCCAGGCAGTGGCGAATCGCGAGGCGAGCCGCCTCGACCAGTTCCCCGTCGGGGGTCAGAAAGGGCCTGCCCGAAAGGCTCCAGTCCAGATCGAATTCCAGGCCGTGCCGCAGCAGCAGCTGCTCGACGCGGCGGGCGAGTTGGTGCTCGTCGGTCTCGGTCGAATAGCGAAAGTTGAACACGACCTCGACGGTGGCCGGAATCATGTTGGTGGCGCCCGTGCCGCCTTGGATGTTCGATACCTGGAAAGTGGTCGGCGGGAAGTGCGCGTTGCCGGCGTCCCACTGCGTCGCGGCGAGTTCGGCAAGCACCGGGGCGACCCGATGGATGGGGTTCTTCGCCAGGTGTGGGTAGGCGACGTGCCCCTGCACCCCGTGAACGACGAGCCGGCCGCCCAGCGAGCCGCGCCGGCCGTTTTTGACGACGTCGCCGAGCCGTTCACTCGAGGAGGGCTCGCCCACCAGGCACCAGCGGATCTTCTCGCCGCGCGCCTCCAGCGTCTCGACCACTCTGACGGTGCCGTCGACGGCGGGTCCTTCCTCGTCGCTGGTAATTAGGAAGGCGAGGGAGCCGCGGTGGTCCGGGTGTTCGGCGACGAAGGCCTCGGTGGCGCTTAGCATGGCGGCCAGTGAGCCTTTCATGTCGGCGGCGCCGCGCCCGTACAGGCATCCGTCGCGCACGCTCGGGACGAAGGGGTCGGAGGCCCAGGCCTCCACGGGGCCGGTCGGCACCACGTCAGTGTGGCCGGCGAAGCAGAACAGGGGCTCCGTGTCGCCGCGCCGTGCCCACAGATTGTCGACCTCGCCGAAGCGCATCGGCTCGAGGCGAAAGCCGAGGGGGGCCAGGCGTTCGGCCATGACCGCCTGGCAGCCGGCGTCGTCGGGTGTGACCGAGGGGCGTCGGATCAACGTTTCGGCAAGTTCGAGGGTGGTCGGCATGGCTGATTGCTCACTGGGTTGACACGTTGGGGCGCCGTCCTTGCCTGGCGCCGGACCTTCCCATGCTCAGGCCAGAGCCCGCGCATAGCGCTCCGCGTCGAAGCCCACGTGGACCGCGCCGTCGACCTCCAGCACCGGGCGCTTGATCAGCGCGGGTCGTTCGGCCATCAGCCGGAGGGCGGACGCTTCGTCGATGGTCTCGCGCACGCCCCCGGGCAGCCGGCGCCAGGTGGTGCCGCGGCGGTTGAGCAGCGCCTCCCATCCCACTGCACCCGCCCAACGCCGCAGCGACGCCTCGTCGATCCCGAGCTGCTTGTAGTCGTGGAACCGGTAATCCACCTGGTGCTCGGCCAGCCAGGCGCGGGCCTTCTTCATGCTGTCGCAGTTGGGGATGCCGTACAGGGTAATCACCTGTCGGAGACCTCAGATATCGCGCAACAGTTCGTTGAGTCCGACCTTCGAGCGGGTCTTCTCGTCGACGCGCTTGACGATGACGGCGCAGTACAGGCTGTAACTGCCGTCTTTCGACGGTAGGTTGCCGGACACGACGACCGAGCCGGCCGGCACGCGGCCATAGAGGATTTCGTCGTTTTCGCGGTCGTAGATGCGCGTGGACTGTCCGATGTAAACGCCCATGGAAATGACCGAGCCCTCCTCGACGATCACGCCCTCGACGATCTCCGAGCGCGCGCCAATGAAGCAGTTGTCCTCGATGATGGTCGGGGCGGCCTGCAGCGGTTCGAGCACGCCGCCGATGCCGACGCCGCCCGAGAGGTGGACGTTCTTGCCGATTTGCGCGCACGAGCCGACCGTCGCCCAGGTGTCGACCATGGTGCCGGAGTCGACGTAGGCGCCGATATTGACGTAAGAGGGCATCAGCACGCACGAGGGGGCGACGTATGCGCCCTTGCGTGCGGTGGCCGGCGGTACCACGCGCACGCCCGACTCGCGAAACTCGCGTGCGCCGAAGTCGGCGTACTTGGATTCCACCTTGTCGTAGTAGTTCGTGAAG
>JARRQB010000100.1:0-7097 GCA_037382265.1 Gammaproteobacteria bacterium
CGCCAGCGGGCACTCTGACCGACGCCGCGGCGCGAGCCACCGGGTTGAAGCCCGGCACCCCCGTGTACGCGGGCACCACCGACAGCACGGCTGCCGCCCTGGCCGCCGGGCTCGTCGGGGACGGCGACGCCCTGACCTCGCTCGGCAGCACCCTGGTGCTGAAGGTGCTCTCGCCCCACCCTGTCACCTCTACGCCCCATGGGGTGTACTCCCATCGGCTGTTCGGTCGCTGGCTGGTGGGCGGCGCTTCCAACAGCGGCGGCGCCGCGCTGCGCCGTTACTTCAGCGCGCGCGAGATCGCCGAACTGTCGGAGCGGGTGGACCCGGCCCGGCCCACCGGGCTCGACTATTACCCGTTGCCCAGCATCGGCGAACGCTTTCCGGTGAACAACCTCGGCTGGCGCCGCGCCTGACGCCGCGGCCGGCGGATCGGCGCATCTACTTTCAGGCCATGCTCGAGGGCATGGCGCACATCGAACGTGACGGTTACGCGGTGCTGCAAGGCCTCGGCGCTCCTCAACCGCGGCGAGTCCTGACCTCGGGCGGCGGCGCGCGCAACCGCGCCTGGCAACGTATCCGCGAGACCGCGCTGGGGGTGCCGGTGATCCAGGCCACCCACGGCGAGCCGGCAATCGGCGCCGCCCTGGTGGCGCGGCGTGGGGCGATTCAGCAAGGTTGACGGGCTTCAGCTACGGACGAAAACCGCGCCTGGGCCGCACGGCACGAGCTCAAGCGGGCATGACGGCTCGAGCACCGGGGAGCGATCTTGAAGGGCCGGCCGGCTGCCGGCGAGGGGTTCGGCTTGCGATGCCCAGCGGCCCCGCGCCTTGCGCCGATCGCGGACCGCCCGCTTAGCGCAGCCGCGTCAGCAGTTCCGCCGCCTGGGTCTCCCAGGCCGAGCGCGGGTGGTCGCTGCGGATGCGCTGCAGCAGTGGGCGAGCCTCGTCGTCCCGCCCGAGCGCGTGCAACGCCTCGGCGACGTGCAAGCCGATCTCCGGGTTGCGCGGGGCGGCCACCAGGGCCTGTTGCATCACGCTGAGCCCCTCCGCGGCACGCCCCTCCCGGAACAGGATCCAGCCGTAGGTGTCGACGATCTCCGGTCGCTCGGGTGCCATGTCGTAGGCCTTGCGCGAGGTCGCCAACGCCCGGGCGTCGCCGTGCTGGTGATACAGCCAGGCCAGGTTGTTCAGCACCACCGGGTTGTCGGGCGCCGAGTCCAGCGCGGACTCGTAAGCTCGCATCGCCTCCGTCTCCCGGCCTTTCTGGTGCAGCAGCATGCCGAGCGTGGTCCAGCTGGCGCCGTCGTCGGCGTGCTCGGCCAGCCACTCCTCGAGCACCCGGACCGCCTCGTCGCCCCGCCCCGCCGCCGCCAGCGAGTGGGCCAGCAGGTTCACGCGCTTGGTCGTGCCCTCGACGCGCACCGCCTTCTCAACCGCGGCCAGCGCCGCCTCCGCATGCCCCAGGCCGCGCTGCGTCGTAGCCCATTGGATCGTCCGGAAACTGCTGCTGCATGCGCTCGGCATGCGCGAGCGCCGCGGCATAGTCCTGCGCGCGCAGCTCGAGTTCGCCCAGACCAACCCAGAGAATCGGCAGGCGATGATCGGCGTCGAGTTCGATCGCCCTGCGGAAACTGGCCCGAGCACGCGCCAGATCGCCGGCCGCGGTCTGCGCCCGGGCGAGCTGGAACCAACCTTCGACGTAGTCCGGGCGGGTCTCGGTCAGTTGCTCCAGCGTGCGCACCGCGCTGTTGAACTCCCCGGCCTGCAGCTGAGCCATCCCCGCCAGCCGCAACGCGCCCGGCTGGGCCTGCTGTTCTGGGGTCAGACCGTTGAGCATGTTAAGGGCCTTCAGCGCTTCGCCGCGGCGCAGCAGGTTCTCGGCCAGCAGCAGCCGCGGCTGCAGCGCCTGCGGATTGGCCTCGTTGGCCTGGTTCAAATAGCCCTCCAGGGCCTCGCGATCGCCGGCCTGCTCGGCCAGCGCGGCCAATCCGAGCAGGGCTCCGAGGTGGCCGGGCTGGTGCTCCAGGGCGGCCTCGTAGCTCGCCCTGGCGGTCGCCTGGTCGCGCAGCGCGAGCGCGGTCCTGGCGCGGTTCATGTAGGCCACGACGAAACCCGGGTCGATCGCCAGCGCTTCGCGGAACTTGGCATCGGCCTGCTTGGCGTCGCCTACCGCCAGATAGGCCAGACCCGTGAGGTTGGGCGGGATCGGGCTGTCCGGCATGCGTGCCTCGAGTTGCTTGGCCGTCTCCAGCGCCTTTTGCGGCTCCTGCCGCTTCAGGTAGGAGAGCACCAGCAGCACGTCGGCCTGGACCAGATCCTGACCGAGTTCGACCGCCGCCTCGAGTTCGGCGATGGCGCCGGCGGTGTCGCCGCCGGCCAGCTGACCGAGCGCCAGCTGCGTGCGCAGCAGGGCTTGATCGGGGTCTTGTTCTACCGCTCGGGCAAGGTACTCGGAGCCACGGGTGTTGTCGCCGGCTTGGAGGTAGGCGTTGCCCAACAGGGCGAGCAGCTGAACGTCGTCGGGGTAGCGGTCGCTGACTCGCTGCATCGCCTCTATCGCCCGCAGCGGCTCCCTGAGCTTGAGCCGGATGGCACCTAGCAGCTTGGCGACCGCCGGGTTTTGGCCGACGGTGCTTGCCACCCGGCTGACATAGTCGTCGGCGGTATTGTATTCACCGCGGGCATAGCTGACGACGCCGTACAACAGCTGACTCTGCAGATGGGACGGCAGCGCCCGCAGGACCAACTGCAACTGTTCGGCGGCGACGTCGAGCTGGCCCTTTTGAAACGCGGCCAGGGCGTGCAGGTAGCCGGCGAAGGCGACGTTGCCAAAGCGCGAGCGCACTGCCTCGACGGCCGCCAGAGCGTCGTCCGGGCGGCGCTGCGCCACCGCCACCAGGCCGACCCCGAGGTACGCCCGGAGGTTGTTCGGACTCGCCTCCACCGCGCGCGCGAAGTCGGCGGCAGCGGCGTCCAGCTGGCCGGACTGGCGCAGTAGTTCACCGCGCAGCACCAGCGCCTCGCCAAGCCCGGGCTGGTCTTGCAGGAGCGCGTCGAGTTCCGTCCGGGCGGCCTCGCGTCGATCTTCCAGCAGCAGCACCCGCACCGTGCCGAGGCGGGCCTGGGCGTTGTCGGGCTGCTGCGCGAGCGCGGCCTCGTAGGCCTCGCGGGCAGCGTCTGGCTGCTGCTCGGCAAGCAGGGCATGACCGCGTAGCGCCAGCAGGTCGGCCTGCTGCTCCGCCGGCATGCCGGCGTCGGGCCGCACCCGCTCGAGCAGCGCGGCGTAATCCCCCTGCACGAGCACCGCACGGGCGTAACCCGGCATCCAGCGCGCCGCCTCCGCGCCGAGCTGCGCGGCGCGATCGAACTCCTTGGCGGCAGCCGCGGCATCGCCCAACGACAGGTAGCTATTCGCCAGCAGCAGGCGGGCCTCGACGTGCGCGGGGTCTTGCTGCAGCGCATTCTTAAGCTGAATGACGGCGGCCTTGACCTCGCCCTTGCCGAGGTAAGCCTTGGCGTCCTCGACGAAGCCGTCGGCCGGTCCGGCCGCTGCGCCGACGCTCGCCAGCACGAGGCCCAGGACGAGCAGAAAGCCCGGTAAGGCATGTCTTGGTTTGCATTGCATCCGTCGTTTTCCTTGGTCCGTTCGTCGCATCCTAGGTCAGTCCTTGATGCCGTACTTGCGCATCAGGTTGTACAGCGTCGGTCGGGTGACGCCGAGCAGCTCCGCCGTCTTGGACACGTTGTCGTGGGTGTGGCTCATCGCCCGCAGGATGGCCTGGCTTTCCGCCTGTTCCCGGACCTCGCGCAAGTTAAAAGGTTCCGGGTCGCTGCGCACCTCGCCCAGCTCCAGGTCCTCTTCGGTCACCCGCGTGCCGTCGGCCATGATCACGGCCCGTTTGACGCGGTTCTCCAGTTCGCGCACGTTGCCCGGCCAGGGGTGGTGCTCGACGGCCTGCAGGGCCTGCGGCGTAAAGCCCTTGATCGGCCGCTTCAGCTGTTGCGCGTAGCGTTCCAGGAAGGTGCGGGCGAGCAGTACCGCATCGCCCGAGCGCTCGCGCAGCGGCGGCACACTGATCGTGGCCTCGTTGATTCGGTAGTAGAGATCCTCGCGGAAGGCCCCCTCCCGGATCAGCTCCGGCAGGTCCTGGTGCGTGGCGCACACCACGCGCACGTCCACCGGGATCTCGCTGCGCCCGCCGATCCGCTCGATCACCCGCTCCTGCAGGAAGCGCAGCAGCTTCGCCTGCAGGGGCAGCGGCAGGTCCCCAACCTCGTCGAGGAACAGCATGCCCCCGTTGGCCACCTCGATCTTGCCCGGCGTGGTCTTGGTCGCGCCGGTGAAGGCACCCCGCTCGTAGCCGAACAGCTCGCTCTCGAGCAACGCCTCGGGGATCGCCGCGCAGTTGATGGCGACCAGCTTCTTGTTGGCCCGCCCGCTCGCGCTGTGCAGTGCCTTGACCAAGACCTCCTTGCCGGTGCCGCTCTCGCCAAGCAGCAGGGTCGACACATCGGTCGGCGCGAGCTTTTCGACGGTTCGGCAAACCTTGAGCATCTGCGGGCTGGAGGCGATCAGGCCCTCGAGCGGCGATTCGCCCATGGCCCGCTGGTAGCGGCGGTTTTCGCTCTCCAGGAAGTGCACGCGCGCGGCGCGCTGGACCGAGATGTTGAGCAGATCCGGATCGATCGGTTTTTCGAAGAAGTCGTGCGCCCCCATGGCGATCGCCCGGACCGCGTTCATCTTGTCGTTGTGGCCGGTCACCACGATGACCTTGGTCTCGGGGGCCAGGGCCAGGATTTCCTCGAGCAGCTTGAAACCCTCGCTGACTCCCCCCGGATCGGGCGGCAACCCGAGGTCGAGCGTGATCACCGCCGGTTCGAGCCGCCGCAGCTGGGCCATCGCGCTCGTGGCATCCTCGGCAACGGCCACGTCGAAGTCCTCGAAGCTCCAGCGCAACTGGCTCTGCAGCCCGGGATCGTCCTCGACGACGAGTAGCGCTTGGGGTGTGTCAGCCACGCTCGACGGCTCCTCCTGCGAAAAGGTTGTTCAACCGGCGGCGACCGGCAGCATGATCAAGAAGGTCGTGCCGCGGTCCCGGGCGCTTTCCACCTCGACCTGGCCGCCGATCGCGCGCACGAACTCGCGGCACTCATATGCCCCTATGCCCATGCCGGTCAGGCCCTTGGTCGAGTCGAACGGCCGGAACAGCCGCGTCTTGAGAAAATCCTCGTCCATGCCGACGCCGGTGTCGCGGATCGACACTATAGCCTGATCGTTGCTGCGCCGCAGTTCGACATCGACCCGCCCATCGGGAGGGGTGGCGTCCTGGGCGTTCTGCACGATGTGGCCGATGACCGACGACAGCCGGTCCGGCTCGGCCATGACCTCGAGCCGCTCGAGCGCACAACGCAGCTTCGGCTCGGGGCGAGCACCGCGGCGACCTTCGACCAGGGTGCGCAGCAGCCCCACCAGGTCGACCGGCCGGGCCTCGGGGGTCATGCCGGCGGTCTTGAGCTGCTCCATGAGCCGGTTCATCTTGCCGACCGCGTTGTCGATGGTGCTCACCGCGTCGTCGATGAAGGCCGGGTTGTGCTTGTGCTTCGCCGCATTCCTGGCAACCAGCGACAGTTGGGCGACCAGATTTTTCAGATCGTGCATGACGAAGGCGGACAGCCGATTGAAGCCCTCGAACTGTCTCGCCTCGGCCAACGCCTCGGCGGCCTCGTTGAGCGTCAGATAGCTGGCCGCCTGCATGCCGGAGGTTTTCAGCAGATCCATGCTCTCCCAATTGATCTCCTGGGGCGCGCGCGGCTGCTTGAGCACGACGAAGCCGCGTACGCGTTCGTCGTGGATCAGCGGCACGACCAGCCAGGGGCTGCGGATCAGCCCGAGCCAGTCGGGCAGCTCCATGTCCTCGTAGACCGAGGGGTCCTGCCGGTATTCGTCGATGTCGACGATCCACTGGCGGTGGGCGACGAAGCGCAGCAGGGGGTCGGCCTCGTCCAGCGGCGCGAGCTTCAGGTCGGGGTGGTGGAAGCTCGCCACCCAGCGGCACCGACCCTCCTCGCTGCACTGGAACAGCACTCCGCCGTCGCTCTCGACGATCTCCCCCAGTGCCCAGATCACCCGCTCGCCGAGCGGCACGGTGCTCTTGCGCCCAGACAACAGGCCGATCAGGCGCAACCACTCGTCGCGGTAGTCGTATTGGTAATTGAAGAAGTGCTTGTTAAGGAAGACCTTGGCACGGGCCCGCACCCGACCGGACAGGAGAGCGACGACCAGGAACACCAACGCGGCGGCGACGAAGGCGATCTGCAGCGCACTGCCCCAATCGCCGCCGTAGAATTTGATGTAGTAGCCCGCGAGCGCCATCAGCAGCATGTACACGCCGGCGCTGAACAGCGTCGTGGTGTGGAACACCATACGGCGCGACATCACTACCGGCAGGTCGAGGCGCGGGTTGCGTGCGGCCGCCGTGCCGATCATCGGCACGATCATCGCCGACACCACGCCGCGCGCCGACCAGGCCGCCAGATCGATGCGGTGGAACAGCAAGGCGTCGGTGTAGAGGTAGAAGTCGAACACGAACAGCGTGCCCAGACCGAGGCAGAGATACTTGATGCTCCAGCGGTGCTCGGGCGGGGTGTTGCGGAACAGTTGTTCGACCAGCGCCATGCCGACCACGGCGAACATCAGGTGCACCACCAGCCGCAACTCGGACTCCAGCAGGCTGTCCTGGAAGCGGCGCCCTATCCAGTCGATATCGACGAGAGAGAGCAGCAGCAAGACGCCGAGCAGGAACATCGCGATCTGCACGTAACGCAGCACGGCGAAGTACACCGGGCTGCGCTCGGCGAAGGGCGAGAGCAGCCGGAACAGCACCGCCAGCCACCCCAGGTTCCTGACCACCTCGAGCGCCCACAGCAGGTCGACGGGGACCGCGCGCAGACCTGCCTGGGCGGCTGCCGCCGCCGCCCACAGCGCCGTGATCAGACTCGCGAGCAGCATCAGGCCGCCCGACAAACGGCCGCGCCAGATGGTCGCCAACAGGGCGCTGAACAACGCAAACAAAACCGCTGCCAGCGAGTAGCCGATTA
>JARRQB010000101.1:0-6097 GCA_037382265.1 Gammaproteobacteria bacterium
CGACGAAGGCTGGTTGGCGGGCCGTCGCATCCTGCTGCTCGAGCCGCGCCGTGCCGCGGCCCGCCTCGCCGCGTCCTTCATGGCGGAACGCCTCGGCGAGGCCGTTGGCGAAAGCGTGGGCTACCGGGTCCGCTTCGAGCAGCGCGTCGGCCCGCGCACCCGCATCGAGGTCATCACGGAGGGCGTGCTGACCCGCCGCCTGCAGAGTGATCCGGAGTTGGCCGGCGTCGGTCTGGTGGCCTTCGACGAGTTTCACGAGCGCAGCCTGCAGGGAGATCTGGGGCTGACGCTATGCCTGGACGTGGCGGGCGCCCTGCGCGCGGACCTTCGGTTGCTGGTCATGTCCGCGACCCTGCAGACCGAGCCACTCGGCGAACTGCTCGGCACGGTTCCGGTGCGCTCCGCGGGCCGCCGCTACCAGGTAACGCCCGAGTTCGCCGAGCGGCCCTGCCGAATGGAGGAACGGCAGGCGCTGGCCGTTACGCTGGTCGGGCGGGCGCTGGCGGAGCGGACGGGCGACGTCCTGGTGTTCCTGCCCGGTAAGCGGGAGATCGAGTGGGTCGCCGAGCGGTTGCCGGCGAGCGGTCCCGCGCCGCGTCGTCCTGAGCACCGATGTGGCCGAGACCAGCGTGACCATCCCGGGGATTCGGGTGGTGGTCGATGCCGGCCTGGCGCGCAAGCCGCGCTTCGACCCGAACACCGGGCTGAGTCGCCTGGAAACCGTGCGCATCGCCCGCGACTCGGCCGTGCAGCGGGCGGGGCGAGCCGGGCGCCTCAGTGCCGGGTTCTGCTATCGGGCCTGGACGTCGGCCGAACACGACCGCCTCGCCGCTCGTGGGGATCCCGAGATCCTGTCGGCGGACTTGGCGGGGTTGGTGCTCGAGCTCGCCGTCTGGGGCGTGGCCGACCCTGCGGCACTGGCGTGGCTGGACCCGCCGCCGGCCGCACACTGGCGGCAAGCGCTGGACCTGCTGGTCCGCTTGGGGGCGCTGGACGCCGCTGGCCAGGCGACCGCGGTCGGCCGCGCCATGGCGGAACTGCCGGTGCATCCGCGCCTGGCTCATCTGTTGGTGGGGGCTGCAGGCACGCCGCCGTCGACGCGGGCCGCCGATCTCGCGGTCGTGCTGAGCGAGCGCGATCCGGTGCGCAGTGCGCGCCGTCTCGTCGGCGTGGACATCCGCCGCCGCCTCGACGCCCTGGCCGACTGGCGGCGAACGCGGCGTGCACCGTCCGGTTTCGACGCCGGCGCCCTCGAGCGGATCGACCGCGTCTCGCGCCGGCTCGTCGGGCACCAGGCTGGCGGCTGCGACTGGTCGGACGGGGCGCTGCTGTCGCTCGCCTACCCGGACCGCATTGCCCAGCGACGTGCCGGGTCGGTCGGGCGCTTTCTGCTGACTTCCGGGCGCGAGGTGGCGCTGCCCGAAGACGACCCGCTGGCCGCCGAGGACTATTTGGTGGTGCCGGCGCTCGATGCCGGGCGCATAAGGGCGCGGGCCTGGCTCGCCGCGCCCTGCGGCGTCGACGAGCTGCAGCGGTTGCACGCCGAGCGTACGCAAACGACGACCCAGTTGGTCTGGGACGATGCGCGTGGCGCGGTGGGCGCCCAGCGCGAGACCCGACTCGACGCCCTGGTGCTGGCGCGGCAGCCGGTGCCGATCGAGGACCGCGCGGCCGCCGGCAAGTTGCTGCTCGAGGGGGTTGCCGCGCGTGGTCCGGGCTGTCTCGCCTGGGACGATACGGCCCGCGCGCTGCAGCTGCGGGTACTCACGCTGCGCGCGCTCGGGGTGGATGGCCCGTGGCCGGACCTCAGCGACACCTGGCTGGCCGCGCACCTGGCGGAGTGGCTGGGGCCCTGGGTCGACGGCATGAACAGCCTGAAGGAGTTGCGGGGGCTTCACGTTCACAAGTTGCTCGACGCCCTGCTGCCCTGGCCGCTGTCGCAGCGGCTCGAAGAGCTCGCCCCGGAGTGGGTCGTGACCCCGGCCAAGACGCGGCGCCGCCTACGCTACCAGAAGGACGGCCCGCCGTTGCTCGAGGTGCCGTTGCAGGAGATGTTCGGCTCAATCGATACCCCGAGCGTCGCCGGTGGCCGCCTGCCCGTGTTGTTGCACCTGTTGTCTCCGGCCGGGCGTCCGCTGCAGATCACGCAGGATCTGGCCAACTTCTGGGCGGGAGCCTATGCGGAAGTGCGCAAGGACATGCGGGGCCGCTATCCGAAGCACGATTGGCCGGAGGATCCTCGCCACGCCCGTGCCGTTCCGGGTGGCCGCCGGCGGCGCTGATCGCACCGGGCAGGGTGTTGGAGTTTTGTTAAGGTGAGCATGTGCGGGGAGCGGCCGGGTCGGCCGCGGCAAATGTTACATGCTCTGCAAGCGGTGTACGGACGGCACCACTCGCGAGAGCGTCATTGCGGGAAATTCTCGGTATGTCGGAGGAGAAAAAATCGTTGTCGTTCTTCCAGGTGATCGGCAGCGTGCTCGCTTCGTTCCTGGGGGTTCAGAAAAACGCGAATCGCGCGCGTGATTTCACGCACGGTCGGGCGCGCGATTTCATCATTGCCGGCGTGGTCGTGACCTTGGCGTTCGTCCTGCTGGTCTGGGGCGTCGTCAAACTGGTGACCCGTCTCGCCATGCCCTGAGAGCCACCGGCCACCGGGGGAGCGCGCCCCCCGGCAGCCGCGGGCGCGCTCAGGCCGGCGTGTAGACGGACCGCGACGGCGAGGTCACTCGGCCCTGTCGCTTGAGGTAGGCCAGCGTCTGGCTCAGGTTGTTGGCCGTGATGCCCTGGTTGTCAAGCTCGGCCTTGATCTCCTTGGTGCTGATTTCACCGGCTGCCTGGACGATGCCCATGACCGCTTCGGTGACGTTCACGCCACCGCGCTGACGCGCCCGCGTGCGCCCGCCGAGGCGACGGATTTCGCTGTCCAAGGCGGCCAGTTGTTTACGATGTTTTGCGGCGAGTTCCTTGCGTTTGGCCTTCAACTCGTCGATCTGCTCCTTGACCGCTTCACGCTGTCTTTCTTCTTCTTCCTGCTGGCGCTGCTGGGCCAAGGCATAAAGTTCGTCGGAACTGAGATCTTCAATCGCTTTTTTGCGTGCCATTTTGCGGCGTGACTCCTATGGGAGGATAAATCAAAACTAGGCGAGTGGTGTTTTTCGAGATCAGTGTGCGGCGAAAAATATACGAGAACATAATATAGATTGCAATTGATGTTTGTTGCATAAGAAATAGAGCTGGACGTCGACATCGACGGCCGTAGAGCCCGAAGACGCAACAGCCCGGGGCGCAGATCAGGGATTCAGGGCGGGCAGGGCGCCGGCACGGCGCAGCGTGCCGATGGGCCAGCGCCAGCCGAACAAGCGGGGCTTGATCTCGGCCTTGAAGGCGCGTTTCCAGCGCGCGAAGTCGGGTAGCGGCTCGCGGCCGAAGATCGCCGCGTCGAGTTGTGTGAGCAGCCCGCGAATACGCTCGGGGTTGGCCTGCGGGTGCAGCCGGATGATGGTCTCGGCGAGCTCGGGGGTGGGCACGTGGGCCGGGGTGCCGAGGCGACGGTTTATCAGGAAGCGTAACACCTGGCTCCAGTCGGCCGGGTCGGTTTCCTCGTCGGCGCTGCGCACGCAGAACCACAGGCGGTTGGAGCAGGGCAGGCTGTTGGCGAAGGCGCGCCTGAGCTGGTGCAGGTGGCGGCGCGGCGACAGGCGCCAGATCAGACGCCCCAGGCGCGAGTGGGCCGGGTCCAGCCGCTGCGCCACGGCGGCGCTGAGGCGTTCGCCGACGCGCCTGCCCTTGGCCCACAGCCAGGTCCAGTACAGGCCGGTGAGAAAGGCGAAGACGGTCAGCGGCAGCCAGAAAACCCAAGAGGAGCCCGACACGAAGGGGCCACCGCTGAGCCGCTCGGACAGGCTGTTCATCAGCCCCCCGGGGGCGTTCAACATGCGGCTCGGTAGGATCGCCGTTTCCGCCGCGCCGTTGCTGGTGTTCCACCAGTGGATCCGCACCGTGGGGATCAGCAGTTCCCGGTTCTCCATCGGCATGAGGGTGAAGGTGTCGATGCGTGTCCCCTTGACCCGTCCCTCGGCGTCGACCTGGCCGGCCTGTTGCGAGTCCTCCAGGTAGAGGCGGTACACGCCCTGGCGCAGCTGGGGTTCGATGGAGGGCAGCTGGGCGCCGGTCGCGCCCAGGGCGTGCTGCTCGATGATCAAAGACACCGGACCGCCTTCCCGCGCCGCTTCGTCGTTGATCAGACGGGCCGTGACGTCCAGCTCTGCGAGCGGCAACCAGGGTACCACGCCCGGTTCGGGCGGCAGCACGGTCAGCTCGAGCGGTCGGCCGGCGCCGACGCTGAACGACTGACCGTTGCTGGTCTGACCCTTGACGCGAACCTCGCCGAGGTCAAAGTCTCCGGGCCGCACGGGGGTGATCAGATAATTGAGACGGTTGACGATCTCGCGCTTGCCGTCGCGGGTTCGGGCTCGTGCCTCCCAGCTCCCTACCTTGCGCACGACCAGGCCGTCGCTGCCCGGCAGCACGGGGTCGATGGTCTTCAGGTTGCCGTCGCTGGCGACCTCCAGACTGAGCACCAGGGTCTGCTGCACGTAACCTTCGGTAGTGCTCAACGCGGCGCTCAGGCGTGGCACCGCCTCGCTACGGGCGGGCGCGGCGCCGGGAAAGCGGCCGCCGCCGTTTTGCGGCGCGACGCCCCAGGGTACTTGGAAGGGCACCGCCGAGCCGGGCGTCGGGCTACCGCCAAAACCCCGCGGCGCATACTCGGGTGGCTGCTGCGGCGGCAGGCCCCTGGCATTGGTATCCGGCACCGGTCGAAAGCCCGGTGGTAGGTACTGACCGGGCCAATAGGGCTGGGCACGTGGTTGGGCCTCCTGGGCGAGCGCCGGCCGAGTCGGCAGTAGCGTCGCTACCAACAGGGCAGCCCCTACGACGGCTGAAAAACGCTTACCAGGGTCGGGGTTCATAGAGCGGGGTTCCGGGCTGACGCGATTGCAGCCGGCGCGTCTCCTCCATCATGAAGCGGCCTCGCAACAGATAATTCGGGTCGCCCTCGATCATGTCAAGCCACTGTTCGATCAGCGTGTCGGGCCGGCTCTCGGGTGGCGCGTCGGGGTCCAGGCGACCGGCGAGCCCCGCCTCTGGCCTGGCTTCCTGTTCGCCGGCGCCGAGCTGGTCGAACTCGGTGACGCCGCTGACCTGGTCGGGCAGGGCGGGCGGAGTGCGGTCTTCCAGGGCCTGTTGACGGCCGGGTTGCGAGCCGGGCTCGCTGTCCGCTGCGTCCTCGGGCGGCGGCTGCTGGCCCTCCGAGTCCTCTCGTTCGCTCGTTCCCTGCGCGCGTTCGGCATCTCGCCTGCCCTGGTCGTCGCGGTCGCCTTCCTCGCCGCCGGTCTCGGCCTCGCGCGCCTCCCCGGTTTCCCGCGCGCCTCGGTCCGGCTCGTCGCGCGGCTGCTCGCCGCCGTCGCTGTCGCGCTGTTCGGCCTGGTCGTCGCCTTGCTCGGCGGACGCCTGGTGCTCCCGTTCGCTACCGTCACCGCGCTCGCGCCGCTGTTCCGCCTCCTCGCCGCCGGCGCTGTCTCGTTGTTCGGCCTGATCGTCGCCTTGCTCGGACGACTCCGGGCGCTCCTGTTCGCCATTGCCGGTGCGCTCGTGCTGCCGTTGTTCGTCCTCGCCCTGTTCACCGGGCTCCGCGCGTGGCGCGTCGCTGCCGGAGTCTGTTTGGTCGGTCGACTCGCCGGCGTCCGTGCCCGCACGCTGCGCGCTGTCTTTGCCGTCTTCCTCCGCCGTCGCCGAGTCCGCGCCGTCGCTGCCCTCGCCCTGTGCGCTGTCCTGCTCGCCGCTGGTGTCCTCCCCGGCGGCCTGACTCTGACCGCTGCTCGCGCTGTCGTCTTGTTCCCCCTCGCTCGCCTGGTCGCTCGACTACGCGTCCTCCTGTTGCTCCTGTTCACCGCCGCCGCCCGACTCGGACTGCTCGGAGGACTCGGTCGACTCGCTGGTCGACTAGCTTTGCTGTTCGCTGTCCCCCGTCTGCTCCTGTTCGGACGACTCGCCGCCGGACTGTTGTTGCTCGCTTTCCGACTGCTGACTGGACTCC
>JARRQB010000102.1:0-8250 GCA_037382265.1 Gammaproteobacteria bacterium
CTTGATCCCCGACTGGTGCATGATCGCCGCCGCCATTTCCTCGATGGAGATGGCCGTGCTTTCGAGATAGGGAATGTCGTTCTGCTTGAACAGGTTTTCGGCTTCGATCAATTCCTTGCGGCAGACCGCCAGGGAGGCGTAGACGGAGCCGGGCCGGCGCTCCTCGCGGATACGCTGCAGGCGCTCGGGCGCGATGGTCAGCCCGAACAGCTTGTGGCGATGCTCGCGCAGTTTCTCCGGCAGGCCGTGGCGCTCGAAGTCCTCCTCGGTCAGCGGGTAATTGGCGGCGCGGACGCCGTAGTGCATGGCCAGGTAAAGACAGGTCGGGGTCTTGCCCGAGCGCGACACGCCGATCAGGATGATGTCGGCCCGCTCCAGATTGCGCAGCTTCACCCCGTCGTCGTAGTTCAGGGCAAAGTTGACGGCGTCGACGCGCTCGTCGTACTGGCTGAGCTCGCCCATGCCGTGACTGAGCCCGGCGGCCCCTTTGGGGCGCAGGCCCATCACGGTCGACAGTGGCTGCAGGAAGGCGTCGAAAAAGTCGAACACGATCCCCGCGCACTTTTTCAACTCCTCGCGGTGACCTGCATCAATCAGGCTGGAGAAGACCAGCGGCGGCGCCGCGTCTTTTTCCGCCGCGCGGTTGATTTGTTGCACTGCGGCAATTACTTTTGCCTGGTTGTCTACGAACGGTAGGGAAATCCGCCGCTCCGGCGGATCGTCGAACTGCGTCATCAGGGTGTGGACCAGCGTGTCCACGGTGATACCGGTTCGGTCGGAGACAAGAAAGAGGGTGCGCTTCACTGCTGCTCGCGTCGTTCGGCCCAGCGGTGGCGTAAGCGTACTCCGAAGCGCGGATCGCGCGAAACCGCCACGCGGCGGCCTAGGGGACATCAGCGACAGTGAGCAGCGAAATGAACGATTACGTCATCAGTCTGGATCAGCTGGGCATGGACGACGTCGAGACCGTGGGCGGCAAGAACGCCTCGCTCGGCGAGATGATTCGAAACCTCGAAGACAGTCACGTCATGGTGCCCGGCGGGTTCGCCACCACTGCTCGCGCGTACCGCGAGTTCCTCGCCACCGGCGGCCTCGCCGACCGCATCAACGCCGCCCTGGGTGCCCTCGACGTGGAAGACGTCAAGGCGCTGGCCCGCACCGGCGCCGAGATTCGCCGGTGGGTCATGGAGACACCTTTTCCGCCGGCCTTCGAGGCCGCGGTCAAGGAGGCCTTCGAGGCCCTCGAGGCCGACTACGGCACGGAGGTCTCCTGGGCCGTGCGTTCCTCGGCCACCGCCGAAGACCTGCCCGACGCCTCCTTCGCGGGCCAGCAGGAGACCTTCCTCAACGTCACCGGCTACGACAACGTCAAGGACGCGATCCACGAAGTCTTCGCCTCGCTGTTCAACGACCGCGCCATCGCCTACCGCGTCCACCAGGGGTTCGATCACAGCCTGGTTGCCCTGTCGGCCGGCGTGCAGAAGATGATTCGCTCCGACCTCGCCGCCTCGGGCGTGATGTTCACGCTGGACACCGAGTCGGGCTTCCGCGACGTGGTGTTCATCACCGGTTCCTACGGCCTCGGCGAAATGGTGGTGCAGGGCGCTGTCAACCCCGACGAGTTCTACGTCCACAAGGAGACCGTGCTGGCCGGGCGCCCGGCCATCCTGCGCCGCAACGTCGGCGGCAAGGCCATCAAAATGATCTACGACGACGACGGCCCCAGCCCGGTCAAGACGGTCCACGTGCCGCCCACCGAGCGCCAGGTGTTCTGTCTGAGCGATGCCGAGGTCGAGGAACTTGCCCGCATGGCGATCCACATCGAGCAGCACTACCAGCGGCCGATGGACATCGAGTGGGCCAAGGACGGGATCGACGGCAAACTCTACGTGGTGCAGGCGCGCCCCGAGACGGTCAAGAGCCGGTCCGGTAATGTCATCGAGCGTTACGTCATGAAAGAGCGTGGCCGCGTCCTGGCCGAGGGTCGCTCGATCGGCGGGCGGATCGGCGCAGGCAAGGCGAGGATCATCGCGAGCCTCGATCAGATGGACAAGATCCAACCGGGCGACGTCCTGGTCACCGATATGACGGACCCCGACTGGGAACCGATCATGAAGCGCGCTGCGGCAATCGTCACCAATCGCGGCGGGCGCACCTGCCACGCCGCCATCATCGCGCGCGAGCTCGGCGTGCCGGCGGTGGTGGGCTGCAACGACGCGACCGAGAGCATTGCCGACGGCGCCGACGTGACCGTGTCGTGCGCGGAAGGCGACACCGGCTTCGTCTACGCCGGCCAGCTCGAGTTCGAGCACACCGAACACTCGCTCGACAGCATGCCCGAGATCCCGGTCAAGATCATGATGAACGTGGGCAACCCCGACCGGGCGTTCGACTTCGCCCAGGTCCCGAACGCCGGCGTCGGCCTCGCCCGCCTCGAGTTCGTGATCAACAACATGATCGGTATCCATCCCAAGGCGTTAATGAACTTCGACAGCATGTCGGACAGCGACCAGCAGTTCATTCACCAACGCGTCGAACCCTACGGCAGCCCGAAGGAATTCTACGTCGCCAAGATCGCCGAGGGCGTGTCCACCATCGCCGCGGCCTTCTGGCCCCACACGGTCATCGTGCGCATGTCAGATTTCAAGTCGAACGAGTACGCCAACCTGGTTGGCGGCAAGCGCTTCGAACCAAGCGAGGAGAAACCGATGATCGGCTTCCGCGGCGCCTCGCGCTACGTCTCTGAGTCGTTTCGCGACTGCTTCGACTGGGCCTGCGAGGCCAGGAAGCGGGTGCGCGACGACACGTCGCCGCACTGCGCGAGAACGGACTGGAACGCGGTAGCAACGGGTTGCGACTCATCATGATGTGCGAACTGCCGTCCAACGCGGTGCTGGCCGAGGACTTCCTCGAGTACTTCGACGGCTTCTCCATCGGTTCCAACGACATGACCCAGCTGACGCTCGGCCTCGACCGCGACTCCTCGCTGGTGGCCGGCGCCTTCGACGAGCGCAACCCCGCGGTGCTCAGGATGCTCGACATGGCCATCTCCGCCTGCCGAGCCAAGGGCAAGTACGTGGGCATCTGCGGCCAGGGTCCGTCCGACCACCCGGATTTGGCCAAGTGGCTGCTCGAACGCGGCATCAGCAGCGTGTCGCTCAACCCCGACACCGTCGTCGACACCTGGCTCTACATGTCGGGACAAGAGGCTTGACGGGAGGTCACGTGGGAGAACGCAAGGTCGACGTCGCCATCATCGGTTCCGGCAGCGCCGGGCTCTACGCACTCGGCAAGGTCCGCCCCTCGGGCAAGAGCTTCGTGCTGATCAACGGGGGCCCGCTCGGCACGACCTGTGCGCGAGTCGGCTGCATGCCGTCCAAGGCCGTGATCCAGGTCGCCGAGGATTTTCATCGCCGCAGCATCTTCAACCGCTTCGGCGTCGAGGGACACGAGGACATGAACCTCACCATCCCCGAGGCCATGGAGTACGTCCAGGACCTGAGGGACACCTTCGTCGACCGGGTGATCTCCAACAGCACCGACAAGCTGCCGGAGGAGAACTTTATCCAGGGCTATGCCCGGTTCCTCGAACCCGGGCTGCTCGAGACCGACGGCGGCGAGCGCGTGCGCGCGGAGCGGGTCATCATCGCGACCGGCTCACGGCCCACCGTGCCGGCCGCCTGGGAGCCTTTCCGCGACCGCATCATCACCTCGGACGAGTTCTTCGACCTCGAAGACCTGCCGCGTTCGGTAGCCGTGATCGGCCTTGGCGTGATCGGGCTGGAGATCGGCCAGGCGCTTGCCCGCATGGGCATCGACGTCACCGGCATCGATCAGCTCGAAACCATCGGCGGGCTATCCGACCCCGCTACAGCCCGGGCGGCGACCGAGATCATCGGCAAGGAGCTGGCGCTGTGGCTCGGCCACGCCGCCACGATCGAGGAAGGCAACGACGGTCAGCTCAAGGTCACCGCGGGCGAGCGCAGCGTCGAGGTCGAGCGAGTGTTCGCGAGCCTCGGCCGCACGCCGAATGTCGAGCGCCTGGGGCTCGAGAACCTCGGCGTCGAACTCGACCGTCACGGCATTCCGACCTACGACCCCCAGACCATGCGCATCGGGGACACCGGGGTGTTCATCGCCGGGGACGTCACCGGCGCGCGGCCGCTGCTGCACGAGGCCGGCGACGAGGGCCGCATCGCCGGCCACAACGCAGTGTCCGACAGCATTACCGCCTTCCGACGCAAGACGCCGCTCAACATCACCTTCTGCGACCCGAACATCGTGCACGTCGGCCTGCGCCACGCCGAACTCGACCCCGAGCGCAGCGCCATCGGCGAGGTCCAGATGGGCCCGGTGGGCCGCGCCATGATCATGGGCAAAAACAAGGGCCTGATCCGCGTCTACGCCGACAAGGCCTCCGGCCGGATGCTCGGCGCCGAAATGGTCTGCCCCAAGGGCGAAAACCTCGGCCACCTACTTGCCTGGTGCATTCAGAAGGAAATGACCGTCGGCGAACTGCTGCAGATGCCTTTCTACCACCCGGTTATCGAGGAGGCCCTGCAAGCGGCGTTGTACGATCTTTACGGCAAGGTGGATCCGAAGAACGACACGCCCATCACGGAATTACTCAGGGTCTGACTCGGTAGCGGAAATCGCCATTCTCACCAGCTCGGCCAGCGAGCCGGCCTGCATCTTTTCCATCACGCGCGCTCGGTGGGCCTCGACGGTCTTGGCGGAGACGCCCAGGACATTGGCGATCTCCTTGTTGGACTTCCCGGAGGTGACCATCTCCATCACTTCGTACTCGCGCGGGGTGAGCTGCTCCAGGCGCTCGGCAATCGCGGCCTTGGCCGAACGCTGCTCGCGGCGGCGGTCGTCGAGCGTCAGTGCGTTGCGAATGGCGTCGAGCAGCATCTCGTCGTTGAACGGCTTCTCGATGAAGTCCACCGCGCCGCTCTTCATGGCTCGGACCGCCATGTGCACGTCGCCATGGCCGGTGATGATGATCACCGGGATTTCAATCTGGTGCTGGTTGAGGTAGTCCTGCAGTTCGAGGCCGCTCATGCCCGGCATGCGCACGTCCAGCAGCAGACAGCCGTCACGCCCCGGAGAGTAGCTGCGCAGAAACTCGTCCGCTGAGGCGAAGCTCTCCACGCTCAGTCCGACCGACTCGATCAGCCACTGGAGCGAACTGCGCATCGCCTGGTCGTCGTCGACCACGAACACGGTGGCCTGGGGATTGATAGTCTGGGACGAAGTCATGAGGCTGCGCTCTTGATCATTGCCGCGGCCGCCGGCAGCTCGAGGGTGAACACGCTACCCCTGCCCGGCCAGGAATCCGCCCGGATCTTACCATGATGGTCGTTCACGATCGTCTGGGTGATGGCGAGGCCCATACCCATGCCGGCACTCTTGGTCGTGAAGAACGGTTCGAACAGGTGTTCCATGACGTCCGGCCGGATGCCCTTGCCGTGGTCTTCCACGGACAGATACACCCGCTCACCTTCGAGCGAGCCGCTGCTCAGGGCCAGGCGCCGGTCCGGTACCGGCATTTCGGCGAGCGCGTCCAGCGCGTTGCGGATCAGATTGAGCAGAACCTGCTCGATCTGCACCGGGTCGGCGCGAATTAGCAGCTCCTCCCGCGCCAAGGCCAGTTCCAGCGTCACCTCCAGCTTGCGGGTCTCGTGCGCAACCATGGCACAGGTCTCGCGCGCCAGGGCATTGAGGTCGACCAGCCGGCGTACCGGCTGCTGCCGGCTGACCATGCCGCGCAGGCGCTTGATGATTTCCCCGGCGCGGCGTGCCTGCAGCGTGATCTGTGCCAGCGCGTGCAGCAGGTCCTCGGAACTGCCGACGCGCAGCTCGAGACGCCGCGCACTGCCGTTGGCGAAGTTGACGATGGCCGACAACGGCTGATTGAGTTCGTGGGCGATGCCGGTCGCCATCTCGCCCATGGTGCTGAGGCGCGCGACGTGAACCAATTCGTTCTGGCGGCGCCGCGCCTCCTCCTCGGCCTCACGCACCTTCGTGATGTCGCGGGCATAGATGTTGACATAGTCGAGCTCGCCGATCGGGGCGAACAGCAGCGAGTAGATGCCGTGGTCGGTATGTACCTCCAGCTCGCGCGTGCGCCCATCGTCGAGCACCGACTGCACCTGCTGTTTCCAGTACACCGGCAGGGTCTGCAGGCGGTGGCAACCCCAGTGCCGCAGCAGCGGCTCGCTGGGGCCGTTGGCGTAAATGACCACGCCCGGCCGATTGACGCGCAGCACGGGAATCGGGCTTTCGGAGGGAATCGCCGCCAGGCTCTTGATCTCCGCCTCCTGGCGCTTGCGCTCGGAGATGTCGTGCACGTAGACGGTGAACAACAGGCGATCGTGCAGCGGCGTCGGCTTGATGGCCAGTTCCACCGGAAACTCCTGCCCCTCGCGGTTCTTGGCACGCAGTTCGAAGCGCCGCGGGTCGACCTCCGCCGGCCCGAGCGCCGAGCAGTCGTCGAAGCGCTGCAGGAAGGCACTGCGCGACTGCCGCGCGAGCAGGATGCGGTCGAACTGGCGGCCGAGCATCGCGTCGCGATCGTAGCCGAAGGTCTGCGCCGCAGTGGGGTTGAATTCGATGATGCGACCGTGCTCGTCGACCGTAATGATCGAATCCAGCGAGGTCTCCATAAGCGCTGCGGTCAGCGCCTCCGACTCCCGCATCTCCTCTTCGTGCCGGGCGCGCGTTTCCTCGCGGGCGTGCATCACGAGGGCGGCGAAGTCGTGGATCCACTCCTCCAGAATGAGCAGCTGGTTGCCGCGCTCGATCGCCGGCTGCTCCATGTCCAGCGCGCGGCGCGAAAACTTCGACATCCGCTGCAGCAGGCGATTGATACGCCCCGACACCACGATGAACAGGGCGACGAACACCAGGATCAGCACGCCGGCCCCGATCAGGCGCTGCCGCCGCTCCAGGTCGAGCACCCTGGCACCGGTCGCCTCCACCCCGGCGCGCGGCACCAGGGTAGCGAACAGCATGTTCAGGTCCGAGCCCTCGTAGTCGAAGAACGACTGCGCGGTGACGACATAGCCCGCACTCAGCCGATCGACGTTGTCACCCGGGCGGACGTTGATCTCGTCGCTGCTGGCCAGCACGTGGCGGGCATCCGAGTCGAGGATCGCCACCACTGCCGCGTCCGAACCCACCGCGTGCTGAGAGGCGGCGAGGAAGGCGCTGTCGATCGGCACCAGCAGCACCAGCGAACCCAGAATGTGGTGTCCCGGGTCCTCGGCCAGATCCGATGCGATCAGGTAGGGGCGCCCGTCGAGCCGGGTCATGAATGCCGTGCGCTCGCCCCCCAGGGTCAGCGGATGGGCGTCGCCCAGCAAGTCCCGCGGTATGGGCTCGTCGCTGAGATGGTAGGCCTCGCGAATCCGACCGGCCGTATCGACCAACAAGATGTGGCTGGGCCGAATCCCGCCCCGCCACAGGTCGGTGTCCGGCAACCACGGCGGCGGCCCGGTGCGGTAGGAGACCAGCTGCACCTCGTCGTCCGCTGCCCAAATGACCGGAGCGAGGTAATCCGACAGATGCCGGTGATTGGCGAGCAGGCGAATCACGGCTGCGTAGGTATCGCGGTACTGATCGAATCGGATCAGCCCGACCCGCGCCTGTTGCAGCAGTTGGCTCTCGAGCTCCTGGTCGAAGATCTCGGCCAGCGCCCGGGTCTGTATGCGGTCGATCGCGTACCAAGCCGCACCGCCGGCCAACAGGCCGAACAGCAACGCCAGGACCGGGATGGGCACCCGGATCAGGAGGCGGCGCAGCAGCGAGCGTTGCGGTCGGGCCATGCGGGGACGTCAATACCTGCGGCAGGCGGGCCCCGGCGGTGACGACGGGATGGTCGGCTTCATCGGCGGTCGTAAGGGTCTTGCCGGACGGTCCCGCCATTATGGACGACCGTGCCCGCCCCGCCCAGGACGGGAATGCAAGGTTGCATCGGGCACAGACCGATCCCCGCCCCTTCCCGGTCGGGACGGGGCCACTGACCCGTGAAGACCTTGGGTTTACCGCCCGGCGCCCGCGATCGGACGCGCAGCCGGCAAACGAAAGCCCTCGTCCGGTGGCACTTCGCCGTCTGTCAGCAACTGCCGCAACGCCTTCTGGCACGCCGGCTCGAGTTCGTCGAACAACAGCCCGAAACCCATGGCATTCTGGTGAACGACCATGCCCCCGGCCTGCAGGCAGACCAGATTTTCGGCTGGGTCGGGT
>JARRQB010000103.1:0-5608 GCA_037382265.1 Gammaproteobacteria bacterium
GGCATGTTCATGCTGGTGTCCACCGCCGATCTGCTGACCGGCTTCCTGGGGCTGGAGCTGGTTGCGGTGCCTCTGTTCGCGCTCATCGCCTGGCAGCCGCGGCGCGCGGGCGCCATCGAGGGCGGACTGAAATTCGCCATCTTGTCGGGCTTGGCGGCCGCCTTCTTCCTGTATGGCATTGCGCTCATCTACGCCGGCTCCGGCACGCTCGACAGCGGCAGCGTCGCCGCGGCCATGTCGGGACCGCGCGGCATGCCCATGTTGGTGACCATCGGGGTCGCCTTGCTGTTGGTTGCCATAGGTTTCGAGCTTGCGGTAGTGCCCTTCCACATGTGGACCGCCGACATTTACCAGGCGGCGCCGGTGCCGGTCACGGCGCTCCTCGGCACCGTGGGCAAGGTCGCCATGCTGGTGTTCCTGAGCCGTCTCGTCGGTGTCGACATGGCCGAGGTGTGGGCGCAGTTCCTGCCCGTCCTGGCGGCCCTCGCCGCCGCCGGCATGGTGGTGGGTAACCTGCTGGCGTTGCGCCAGACCAATCTCAAACGCTTGTTGGGTTACTCCACCATCGCGCACTTCGGCTACATCCTCGCCGCGCTGGCGAGCGGCAGCCACGGCGGCTATCAGGCTGCGCTCTACTATGGTCTCGCCTACGCGGTGATGAACCTCGCCGTGTTCGGCGTGGTCGCGGTGCTCGCCGGCAAGGCGGGCGATCGCGAGGAACTCGAGTCCTATCGGGGCCTGGGTCGGCGCCACCCATGGCTGGGGCTGGTGCTGGCCGTCGGCGTGCTGTCGCTGGCAGGCCTGCCGCCGACCGCGGGCTTCTTCGCCAAGCTCCTGGTGTTCGTGGCGACCTGGCAGGCCGGACTGCCGGGCCTCGCCGTGCTGCTGGCGCTCGCCACCGCGGTGTCTTTCTACTATTACCTGCGCATTTTGGTCGTTTGCTTCAGCGCGGCCGAGCCGGGAGCCGAATCCGGTCCGCGCCTGTCGGTCGGCACGGCCCTGGTGTTGGCTGCAGCCGCCGGGTTCAGCCTGGGCGCCGGACTCTTCCCGCAGCCGTTCCTGTCCGGCTGAACAGAACCCTGTTCCCTGCATATGCCGGCGTCCCGGGGGCCGGCGTTGGCCGATGGATGGGCGGCAGCTGCCCGCGTGGCACCGTCCGGCGCCACCGCCGATCGCGGTTTCGGCGACCGAACGGCGACAAAAACCGGATGAATCCGCCTGCGACTGACCCGCGTCAAGCGGGTTGATCTGCCAACCGGCAAGCGCCGGACTATAAATGTAGGCAGTTTGAGGCGCGGGTGACCGCTGGCGCCTGTTGTCGCCTGGCGGAACGACGGAGTGATCGCCGCCGTCAGGACGATACCGCCTCGGCCTACCCAAGAACCGAGGCCAACTATGTTTGCCCGCACCGCCCTGTTGTGGTTCCTGTCTGCTGTCGCGACCCTGTCCCTGAACGCAGTTTTTTCTCTCGCCCTGATGTTGCCCGCCGGCGCAGCGCTCGCCGCGAGCGACGAGAAGCCGGTCGACCTGATTCCAAACAGCCGCTGCCTGAGATGTCACGGCGACCCGGACGACAAGACCTACGAGCGCGACGACGGTACGATCGTCAACATTTTCATCGAGGCGGAACGCTACGAACAGAGCGTGCACGCCCAGCAGAACTGCGTGGACTGCCACACCGGCATCAAGAAGGCCAGGCACCGGCGGCCATTGCCAGTGGTCGTCGGCTGTGTCGCCTGTCATAAAAAGCACTGGGAAGAGCAGCAGCAGAACAAGGAGCCACACCACGACCGCCTCGACGTGGTGCTAGCCGAGATCGACGGCTACATGAATTCGGTGCACGCCCGGCCGAACCTGCTGGACCAGTCTCGAACCAACGCCACCTGCTACGACTGTCACGACGCGCACACGGTCGGTGTGCCGGGCAGCGAGGCGCGTGCGGAATTTCGGCAGCGCAACCCCGAGATCTGCGGGCGCTGCCATGCCGCAGAGAAGGACGAATACATGAACTCGGTGCACGGCCGCAAGCACCAGGCGACCGCGGACGCGACCGTCGACGGCGACGGCGCTCAGCTGGCGGGCTCGCCGGGTGGTCTGATCGCCCAGGCGGCCGCTGCGGAGTCGCACCGCCAGAACGGCGAAGGACCGATTCCGCCCGCGGTGTGCTCCGACTGCCACACGCCGCACAACATCGACCGCACGGATCAGGACCCGGTCAAGCTGGCGATCACCGACCAGTGCGGCGACTGCCACGAGCAGCAGGTCCGAACCTACATGGGCTCCTACCACAGCAGGGTGGTCGCCGCCGGGTACGCTTACACCGCCACGTGCTACGACTGCCACGGCGGTCACGGGGTACAGGAGTCGACCGATCCCGGCTCGAAGATCCACCCCGACAATCGCCTCGCGACTTGCCGCGAGTGCCACACCAACGCACCGGAGAATTTCGTCGGTTTCCACGCCCACGGCGACCCGGGGGACTTCGAGAACTACCCCGAGATGTGGATCGCGCAGCGGCTGATGCAGGTGCTGATCATTGGGGTGTTCGTGTTCTTCTGGGTCCACATGCTGCTGTGGATGTTCCGTGAGTCGCGGGACCTCAAGGAGGGCAAGATCCGCCGACCCGACCCGGCGGATTCCGAGGAGGTCTACATCCGCCGCTTCAGCCTCGGCTGGCGGATCACCCATCTGGTGTTCGCGACCTCCATCATGGCCCTGGTCGTCACGGGCATGGCCGTGCTGTTTGCGGAGCAGGGCTGGGCCCAGTGGGTGATCCATCTGATCGGAGGCCCCAAGGTCGCCGCCGTCGTGCACCGGGTGGCGGCGGTGGTGCTGGGCATCGCCTTCTTCGGCCACCTGATCGCCGCCACCTGGAAGATCCGTCGCGCCAAGGGCCAGTTCCGGTGGCTGGGGCCGACCTCGATGATTCCGACCTGGCAGGACATCAAGGACATCGGCCGCATGTTCAAGTGGTTCCTCGGGTTCGCGCCGCGACCCGACTTCGATCGGTGGGGATATTGGGAAAAGTTCGACTACTGGGCGCCCTTCTGGGGCATGGCCATCATCGGGATCAGCGGCGTGATGCTGTGGTTCCCCAACCAGACGGCAGCCGTGTTCCCGGGCTGGGTGTTCAACGTGGCCACCATCGTCCACGCCGAGGAGGCGGTCCTGGCGACCGTGTTCCTGTTCACCGTGCACTTCTTCAACGTGCACTTCCGGCCGAGCAAGTTCCCCATGGACATCGTCATGGTGACCGGGGCGGTCCCGCTGTCGGAGTTCAAACAGGAGCATCGGCTGGATTACGAGCGGCTCAAGGCGAGTGGTGAGCTCGACCACTACCTGGTCAAGCCGCCCAGCGAGCGCGCCACCCGCATCGGTCGCAAGGTGACCGGCTGGCTGATCGTCATCGGCTTGATTCTGGCGGGGTTCGTGTTGGCCGGCTATTTCGGGCACTTGGCCGGGAACTGAGCCCTGCCGATCCGGCGTGGTCTGGCCGGTAGCGCGCCGCCTCAGCGTCGTTGCTTGAGGCGGTCGACTTTCCGTACCAGCCGGCCGGTGATCAGGCGCACCAGGTAGATGCCGAATTCCGGACTCTGGTAGTAGAGGTTCAACACCTTTTCCTCGCTGATCGTGAGCAGTTCGCAGTCGGTCTCGCAGCGGGCCGAAGCGATGCGTGCTCGGTTGGGGGCAAAGAGGCCGATTTCGCCAATCATGTCGCCGGCGGTGCGCTCGACGCCGACTTCCGGTAACGAGACGGTGCCGCGGACGATGTAAAAGATCTCGTCCGCGTAGTCGTCGACGCGAAACAGATACTCCCCGGCGCGCACGCGTCGCCTGGACATGTACGGCAGCAGCCAGTCGACCGAAAAGTCGTCCGCCGACGCTTTGGCCGCGTCGGCGATGAGCCGCTTCAGTTGCCAAAGCCTCAGGACGTTCAGCGGCAGCAGGGCAATGTGCAGGAACAACACCGGATTGAGCTGGCCGAGCGCTCCGTAGACGATGAACGCGAGGTTGCTGCCGATCGCCAGATAGCGCAGCGGCAGCATCGTCTTGGTGTAGAACGCCAGGAAGACCATGGCGGCAGCCACATAGCCGGAGGCCTCCACGACCCAGGTAGAAGCAGCGAGCTGCGGCAAGGGTTCTATCCACTCCCGATGACGGGCGAGCGACGGCTTCGCCCCGAAGCGAAAACCATAGCAGACTGCGGTGCGGCCGGTCGGGGCCGCGCGGCCCGCCATGTTGCCGGGATTCGGCGGCGCTACGCCCGTGCCCCGCTGCGCGACAGGGGGTCCTGACGATAGAACCGTCGCAGCTGATCGTAGACGCCCGGGTAGAGCGTGTTCAACGACGACGGCAGCTCGAAGAACGCCTCGGTGGCGACCGCGAAAAACTCCTCGGGCGCCTCGGCGGCGTACGCGTCGAGCGCCGTTGCCGTGCCGCGTTCGACGTTGCGGCGATGGTCCTCGAAAGCGGCCAGGAAGGTCTCGCTCCAGGCGGCAATCCTCATGTCGCGATGCAACGGCGGCTTGCCGTTGACGGCGCCGTCGCGGCCGTCGAGCTTGTGCGCGATCTCGTGCAGTACCACGTTGTAGCCGTCGCACCGGCCGCTGTCGGCGACGTCGGCCCAGGACAGGATCAGCGGGCCGATGTCCCAGGACTCGCCGCTGCGCGCCTCGCGCACGCGGTGCACCACGCCGGTGGTCTCGTCATGGTCGTCGAACTCGGCCACGAAGCTGTCGGGGTAGACGACGATGGTGGTGAAGTCGTGCAGCCAGTCGAGGCCGAGGTGCAGCACGGGCAGACACGCCAGCAGGGCGATGGTCTGGGCCGCGTGCGGCGGCAGGGCGAAGCCGGCGACCGGCTCGAAGGATTTTTCGGTCAACAGCAGTGCCGCGAGCTCGCGCAGGCGGGCCGCCTCGTCCGCCGCAAGCCCGTCCAGCAGCGGCAGGGCCGACCAGGCCTCACGCCAGGCCTGCGGCGAGGTGTCGAGTCGCTGCAGCCTGCGGCCGCGGCGCCAGCGGCGCAGGGACTTCCACATAGTCGGGCCAGTGTATCGAACCCGCCGGCGCAAGACCGGCCCTTCAGTGTTCGGGCAGCGGACCTATGCTTGGAGTAGACAACCCGGGCAGGCATCGATGTGAACAAGACGACGATCCTGCAACGCGTACTGCTGGTCCTGGCGCTGGTGCTGCTCGCGTGTGCGGTCAAGAACTACCTGGTCTTCCTGGTGCGCGGCACGGCCTTGTGCCCCTACCTCTGCCCGTCGGCGCTCGGCAGTCAACTGTGGACCGATCTGCCGCTGCTCGAGCACCTGTTCGGTGCCCAGCGCGCGCTCATGCGCTGGCTGCAGGACACCGTGGATCTCCTGGTCGATGACCACTGGCACCTCGCGATCCGGTTGCTGGCGGCACCGGTGATCGAGGAGTTGATCTATCGCGGGCCGTTTTACCTGACGCGGCGGCACGCGGGGCGGGTGCTGTGGTGGGCCGCGGGGCTGGCGGCGGCCGTCGTGTTCGCGCTCAGCCACGCTCGGGGCGGTTTGGCACTGCTGCCGCTGCTGGTGCTCGGGGGCGGCGGCTTGTGGTTGGTGGCCCGCACGCAGCGGCTC
>JARRQB010000104.1:0-7107 GCA_037382265.1 Gammaproteobacteria bacterium
GCCGAAGCGGACGCAACCCGAGGAGGATGTGAAACCGTGGCTTTCGCGTGGCAGCGACGCAGCCCGCACACCAAAACCACTGTCTCTAGCTGAGCAACCCGCGTGCCAATCCGGCCCTGAAACGCCAAGATCCTGACCACAAACTCATTTTTCCGCATCGACCGGCCAATGCCGAAGCGCTGACGCATGCTGCACTGCACCAACGCCGTGCGGGTCGCCCCCCCTTTGGGCAGGCGGGCGGACGGATTCGGGGCCGGGCGAAAACTTTTTCGCCGCGACGGGGGACTAACGCGCTATGAAACGCGCACTGAACCTCCTCGGCGCCTGCCTGCTGGCCTTCGCCGCCGCGGCGGCGGCGCAACCGGTGGAATTTACCCTGGCCGACGTCGACGGCAAGTCGGTGCGCCTGTCCGAGTATCGTGGCCGCTGGGTGGTGGTGAATTTCTGGGCCAGCTGGTGTCCGCCGTGCGTCCGCGAGTTGCCGGAGTTGATCGCCTTCCAAGCGGCTTACCCGGAGCACCAGGTGCTCGGCATCAATTTCGAGGACACCCCGGCGAGCGAGACCCGGGCCTTCGCCCGCCGCTTCGCCATCAATTACCCGGTCCTCAAAGCCGGCAGCCGACCGCTGCTGCCGTTCGAACCCCTGGACGGTCTGCCGACCACCGCCATCGTCTCGCCCGCCGGCGAAATGGTGGTCAAGCACGCCGGCCCCGTGACCCGCGAGATGCTCGAGGATTTCTTCCGCCGCCAGACCGCGACGGACGCTGCAGACTGAGCCGACGCACCGCCCGCGGCCGCCGTGCCGGAACGCGCGCCCAGGAGGTTCCACTAACTCGCTGAATTTAGTTGAATCCTGCGCTTATCCACAATTCACGCACAGTTTCCGCACGGCCTTTTCGGGATGTTTTCCACAAGATGTTGTGGTTGACACCCCTCGAATCCCGTATATATTGAGTACCCATGCGCGCACGACACAAGCGCATGCCGCGACCGTAGAACCCGCGTCAGACGGGTCGAACCGGCGCCACCAAAGCCCTTCAGACCCTCGGAGAATCTTAATGGCCGTCACCGAATTTCCGCGTATGGATATCGCCAAACCCGTTAACCCGCAGGCCGTCCCCGGGGCGCCGCGCGCTACGCCCGATATCAACGCCACGGCCCCGGGCGAGATGCGCGTCATCCGCCGCAACGGCAAGGTGACCGGTTTCGACGCCAACAAGATCGCCGTGGCCATGACCAAGGCGTTTCTGGCGGTCGAGGGCGGCAACGCCGCTGCGTCGCGGCGCATTCACGAACTGGTGCAGGACCTGACGGCACAGGCGGTCGAGGCGCTCACCCGCCGCAACCCCACCGGCGGCACGGTGCACATCGAGGAGATTCAGGACCAGGTCGAACTGGCCCTGATGCGCTCGGGCGAGCACAAGGTGGCGCGCGCGTACGTGCTGTACCGCGAGCAACAGGCGCAGAAACGCGCCGAGGAAGCCGCGCAGCAAGGGGGCGTCGCCGCCCAGAAGCCGCTGATCAACGTCACCCTGGCGGACGGCAGCACCCGGCCGTTGGACATGGAGCGGTTGCGCGGCCTGGTAGCGGAGGCCTGCAGCGGTTTGGCGGAGACCGACCCTGAGAAGATCCTCGACGACACCTGCCGCAACCTGTTCGACGGCGTGCGCGAGGCCGACATCGCCCAGGCCCTGGTGATGAGCGCGCGCACCCTGATCGAGAAGGAGCCCGGCTACTCCGAGGTGGCCGCGCGCTTGCTGCTCGACATCCTCCGCCGCGAGGCGCTGACCTTCCTCGGCCTGGACGCCAACGTACGCAACCAGGCCGACATGGCGACCCGGTATGCCGAGTACTTCGGCGCCTATGTCCGCCGCGGCGCGGACCTGGAGCTGCTCGACTCGCGGCTCGCCCAGTACGACCTGCAGCGCCTGGGTGCCGCGCTCAAGCCCGAGCGTGATCTGCAGTTCACCTACCTGGGACTGCAGACGCTGTACGACCGCTACTTCATCCACGACGGCGACAAGCACCGCTTCGAGCTGCCGCAGGCGTTCTTCATGCGCGTGGCCATGGGCCTGGCCATCAACGAGATCGACCGCGAGGGCCGCGCCATCGAGTTCTACGAATTGCTCTCGAGCTTCGACTTCATGAGCTCGACGCCGACGCTGTTCAACTCGGGCACCCTGCGACCACAGCTCTCCAGCTGCTACCTGACCACGGTGCCCGACGACCTGGACGGCATCTTCGGCGCCGTCAAGGACAACGCCCTGCTGTCGAAGTTCGCCGGCGGCCTGGGCAACGACTGGACGCGCGTCCGCGGGATGGGCGCCCACATCAAGGGCACCAACGGCAAGAGCCAGGGCGTGGTGCCCTTCCTCAAGGTCGCGAACGACACCGCCGTGGCCGTCAACCAGGGCGGCAAGCGCAAGGGCGCGGTGTGTGCCTACCTCGAGACCTGGCACATCGACATCGAGGAGTTCCTCGACCTGCGCAAGAACACCGGCGACGACCGCCGCCGCACCCACGACATGAACACCGCGAACTGGATCCCGGACCTGTTCATGAAACGGGTCGCCGAGGACGGCGACTGGACCCTGTTCTCGCCGGACGAGGTGCCGGAACTGCACGACCTGACCGGACGGGCGTTCGAAGAAGCCTACGCGCGCTACGAAGACCGCGCGGCGCGCGGCGAGATGAGGGTGTACAAGTCCCTGAAAGCGACCAGCCTGTGGCGCAAGATGCTCGGCATGCTGTTCGAGACCGGGCACCCGTGGGTGGCGTTCAAGGACCCGTGCAACATCCGCTACACGAATCAGCACGTGGGCGTGGTGCACAGCTCCAACCTGTGCACCGAGATCACCCTGCACACCAACGACAACGAGGTCGCGGTGTGCAACCTGGGTTCGGTGAACCTGGCCGTTCACGTCGACGCCGACGGTCTGGACCTGGTCAAGCTCGAGAAGACGGTGTCGACCGCAATGCGCATGCTCGACAACGTCATCGACTACAACTATTACAGCGTGCCGCAGGCGCGTAACTCCAACCTGCGCCACCGCCCGGTGGGCCTGGGCATCATGGGCTTCCAGGACGCACTGTACAAACAGCTCCTACCCTACGCCAGCATGGAAGCCGTGGAGTTCGCCGACCGCGCCATGGAGGCGGTGAGCTACTTCGCCATCAAGGCCTCGACCGATCTCGCCGCCGAGCGCGGGCGCTACTCGAGCTTCGACGGATCGCTGTGGAGCCAGGGCATTCTGCCGATCGACTCGTTGCGCCTGCTCAGGGAACAGCGCGGTGACTACATCCAGGTCGACGAGTCCCAGACCATGGACTGGGACGCGCTGCGCGAGCGGGTGCGCACCGTCGGTATGCGCAACTCCAACACCATGGCCATCGCGCCGACCGCGACGATTTCCAACATCTGCGGCGTGAGCCAGTCGATCGAGCCCACCTACCAGAACCTGTTCGTCAAATCGAACCTGTCGGGCGAATTCACCGTGGTCAACCCGAGCCTGGTCAACGACCTCAAGGCCCTGCACCTGTGGGACGAGGTCATGGTCAACGACCTGAAGTACTACGACGGCTCGGTCAAGCCGATCGACCGCATACCCGAAGACGTCAAGGAACTGTACGCCACGGCCTTCGAAATGGACGCGCGCTGGTTGGTCGAGGCGGCCGCGCGCCGGCAGAAGTGGCTGGACCAGGCGCAGAGCCTCAACCTCTACATGTCCGAGCCCAACGGCAAGAAGCTCGACAACCTGTACAAGTTGGCCTGGGTACGCGGCCTGAAAACCACCTATTACCTCCGCTCGATGGGCGCCACCCACGTCGAGAAGTCCACGCTCGACGACAGCAGCAAGGCGAACAAACTGAGCGCGGTGGGCGGCGCCTACGAGGGTCGCAAGGTCCGGGCCAACGGCACTGGCGAGGTCGCCGAGACGCCGCAGGCGTGTTCGATCCTCGATCCCGAGTGCGAGGCTTGCCAGTGACGACCAGGGCTGGGGGCTCGGGGGCTGGGAAAACCGGGCACCCCGTGAGCGCGTTGTCCCGCGCTCGAGGTGCCGCGAAATAGCGCAGAGTCCGACTGACTGGATCACGATTTCAATGCCGGAGGGGCCGGTGGCTGCGTGTGCCAACGATTGGTTCAATCACGTTGCCATAGACCTCCTCAACGTAGCCACCGGTCACTCCGGCACCATACACTGACCGAAGCAGCAACCAAGGGGACCTTAACCATGCTGAACTGGGATGATCCGCTGGGCTCAGCGACCTCCGCGCCCGAGCAGTCCGAACCCGTTATGCCGCCGGCGGCGGCCGAGGCTTTCGAGCCGACTCTAGCGCCCGAGGCAGCCCCAGTTGCCGACCGTCCCAGGGTGGTGGAACGGGTGCCGACGGCAGCGCTGCGCATGCAGCGCCCCGAACCGGTCCCAGTAGCCGCTGCGGCACCGGCCCCGACAGCCGCCAAGGCCGCCCGGCCGGTGGAGGCCCGGGCCGCAGCCGACCCCCGGCTGGTGGCGCACGACACCCAGGGACACGTCCGCCCCGGTCAGGGCGTGGTGGCAAATGCCGTGCTCATGGCCACCGCGGGCGCGGCGCCCAGCGTCAACCCCGACCCCTTCGCCGCAGCCGCCGTCGAGGCGGACTACGACGCCGAGGCCGAGGGCGGCGCCACCGGACTCGAATCGCTCGAGATCGGCGCCGGGCGGATCCGCGTCGACGACAAGCGCATCATCAACTGCCACGCCGACCTGAATCAGCTGGTCCCGTTCAAGTACGAGTGGGCGTGGCAAAAATACCTCGACGGCTGCGCCAACCACTGGATGCCGCAAGAGATCAACATGAACGCGGACATCGCGCTGTGGAAGTCGCGGGACGGCTTGACCGAGGACGAGCGGACCATCATCAAGCGCAACCTGGGGTTTTTCTCGACCGCCGATTCACTGGTCGCCAACAACCTGGTGCTGGCCGTGTACCGCCACATCACCAACCCCGAGTGCCGCCAGTACCTGTTGCGCCAGGCCTTCGAAGAGGCGCTGCACACGCACGCCTACCAGTACGTGATCGAGTCGCTCGGGCTGGACGAGGGCGAGATCTTCAACATGTACCGCGAAGTCCCGGCGGTGGCGCGCAAGGCCGAGTGGGCCCTGCCCTACACCCAGTACCTGGCCGACCCGCATTTCCACACCGGCACGCCCGAAAACGACCAGAAGCTGCTGCGCGAACTGGTTGCCTTCTACGTCATCTTCGAGGGCATCTTCTTCTACGTCGGCTTCACCCAGGTGCTCAGCATGGGCCGGCGCAACAAGATGACCGGCACCGCCGAACAGTTCCAGTACATCCTGCGCGACGAGTCGATGCACATGAACTTCGGCATCGACGTCATCAACCAGATCAAGGTGGAGAACCCGCCGTTGTGGACCGAGGCCTTCAAACAGGAACTCGTCGACATGATTCGGGAGGCGGTCCAGCTCGAGACGCAGTACGCCTATGACACCATGCCGCGGGGCGTGCTCGGGTTGAACGCTCCCATGTTCGAGGAGTACCTGCAGTTCATCGCAAACCGCCGCTGCGCCCAGATCGGCCTGCCCGAGCAGTATCCGGGCGCGACCACGCGCGTCACCGAGTACCAGACCGGCGGCACGCTGAACTGGGATTGAAGCGCCCCAACGGCCGCGCCACCGCATCGAGAGGATATCGTCATGCACTGCAGCCGCTGCAAGTCCCTGATGGCAGAAACCGCCTCGCAGGCCGGCTTCCGCAGCCTGATCGCCTGGTACCAGTGCCCGGTCTGCGGCAACGGCCGGCTCCACGCCCAACCCCTGCGGCAGCCGCCGCTGTCCGCGGCCGCGCCGGAGATCTACGCCCGCACGCTGCGGGTCCACGGCGGTCTGTGACTCCCGCCGGGCCGGCCGGGTCGCCCGCTTAGCCGGGCGGCCCGGCCCGGTAACGGGTGGGGTCGGGCACCCCCGCCTCGGCGAAACCCCGCGCCCGCAGGCGGCAGGAGTCGCAGCGCCCGCAGGCGCGGCCCTCCTCGTCGGCCTGGTAACAGGACACCGTGACGCCGTAGTGGACGCCGAGCCGGCTGCCGGTACGGATGATCTCGGCCTTGCTCATGCGGATCAGCGGCGCGCGAACGCGAAAGCGCCCACCCTCGACGCCCGCCTTGGTGGCCAGGTTGGCAAGCCGCTCGAAGGCCTCGATGAAGGCCGGGCGGCAATCCGGGTAGCCCGAGTAATCGACCGCGTTGACCCCGACGAAGATGTCGCGCGCACCCAGCACTTCGGACCAGCCAAGCGCCAGGGCGAGAAACACGGTGTTGCGGGCCGGCACATAGGTGACGGGGATGCCGGCCGTCCCGCCCTCGGGCACCGCGATTGCAGGGTCGGTCAGGGCCGAACCGCCAATGGCATCGAGGGCCAGCGGCAGCACCTTGTGCGCGACCGCGCCCAGGTCGGTCGCAACCCGGCGCGCGGCAGCGAGTTCTGCAGCGTGGCGCTGGCCGTAATCCAGGCTGAGCGCGTGGCAGCGGTAACCTTCGGCGCGCGCGATGGCCAGGACGGTGGCGGAATCGAGCCCCCCGGACAGGAGCACGACCGCCGGAGGGTCGGTCGCTTGAGACATCCGGCGATTATCGCTCAACGGCCGCGCTCGTCACCCCACAGCACCTTGTGCAGCTGCAACTGGAAGCGCACCGGCGCACGGTCGCGCACGATCCAGTCCGCCAGTACGGACGGGGCCAGCCTGCCGTAGCAGGGCGAGAACAGCACCTCGCAGCGTGCCGCCAGCCGATGCGCGGCGACCTGCTCGAGGCTCCAGCGGTAGTCGTCCTCGTCGCACACCACGAACTTCACCTGGTCGGCCGGGCCGAGCAGCTCCAGGTTCTCGTAGCGGTTGCGCGCCACCTCGCCCGAACCCGGCGTCTTCAGGTCCAACACCTTGACCACACGAGGGTCCACGCCGGCGACATCGACCGCCCCGCTGGTCTCCAGCGAGAAGCGGTGACCGGCATCGCACAGTGCGCGCAGCAGTTCGCCGCAGGCACACTGGGCCAGGGGCTCGCCGCCGGTGACGCACACCTGTGCGACGCCATACGCCGCCACCTGAGCGAGT
>JARRQB010000105.1:0-5531 GCA_037382265.1 Gammaproteobacteria bacterium
GCGCGAGCTTCGGGGCGACTGCCGGGCTGGCGGCGTTCTGGCGCGGCTGTGGCTACCGGCCGGTACGGCTCGGCATGCGCCGCGACCCGGCCAGCGGCGCCCACTCCCTGGTCGTGCTGCGCCCGCTCGACGCGGCGGCCGCGGCTGCGGCCGCCGAACTGCGCACGGCCTTCGCCGACCAGTTGCCGTGGCTGCTCGGCGACGGCCTGCAAGACGTCGAGACCGACCTGGTCGCCGAACTCGTGGCCGGCATGGCGCCGCTGCCGCCCGGCCCGCGCGACCGGCAGGCGCTGGCGCGCTACACGGCCGGCGCGGCCGATTATGCGCAGGCCCTCGCGGCGTTGCGACGCGCGACCTGGAACCTGCTCGCGGCGGGTCGGGCGGGGCAGTTGGCGGCGCGCGATCTCGACCTGCTGGTCGGCAGGTTGCTGCAGCAGCGCGGCTGGGCGGCGTTGGCGGCCGAGTACGACCTGGCGGGCCGGCGCGGCGTCGAGCGGGAGCTGCGGGGCGTGGTCGCCCGCGTGGCGGCCGGGCTGGCGGACGGGTGATCGGGCCGGCGACAAAATGATGCTAATCTTCTGGGGTCCCGACCGACTGCCGAGCGACGCCCAGTCCCGATGCCCGCCGCCCCCACCAAACCGCTGGTCGCCTTGTTCGTCACCTGCCTCGTCGATGCCTATCGACCCAGCGTCGGCTTCGCCAGCCTGCGCCTGCTCGAGCGCGTCGGTGTCCGGACGCGCGTGCCCCGGGCCCAAACCTGTTGCGGCCAGCCCGCCTTCAACAACGGCGACGACGACGGCGCCCGCGCCATCGCCCGTCAGGTGATCGAGGCCTTCCGCGATGTCGACCGGGTGGTGGTGCCGTCCGGCTCGTGCGGCGGCATGCTCAAGCTGCACTACCCGGAACTGTTCGACGGCGACCCGCTGTGGGCCCCGCGGGCGCGGGCCTTCGCCGCCAAGGTGGTGGAGCTCGGCGCCTTCCTGCTCGAGCAGGGTTTGGAGGTCGACGCCGAGTACCGCGGCGTCGCCGCCTACCACGACAGCTGCTCCTCGCTGCGTGAGCTGGGCGTGCGCGAGCAGCCGCGGCAGCTGCTCGCCGGGGTGCGTGGCCTGGAGGTACGCGACCTGACCGACGCGGAGGTCTGTTGCGGCTTCGGCGGTACCTTCTGCGTCAAGTACGGCGACATCTCGACCCGCCTGGTCAGCGACAAGGCCGCGGACGTGCTGGCCACCGGTGCCGACACCCTGCTGGCCGGCGACCTCGGCTGCCTGCTGAACATCGCCGGCCGGCTGCAGCGCCAGGGCAGCGAGGTGCGGGTGTTTCACTACGCCGAGCTGCTGGCGGGCCTGGATCCCGAGCAGCCGGCCATCGGCGAGCCGAGCCCATGAGCCTGCCCGGTTTGACGCCGCGGAAGTTCAAGATCCAGGCGCAGGCGGCGCTGGCCGACCCGGTGCTGCGCGGTGCGCTCGGCCGGGCCCGCAGCGGCTTCGTCGACAAACGCGCCCGGGCGGTGGCGGCAGTGCCCGAATTCGAGGCCCTGCGCGACGAGGCGCGCGACCTCAAGCGCCACGCGCTGGCGCGGCTGGACTCCCTGCTCGAGCGCTACGAGGCCGAGGTCACGGCGGCGGGCGGCCACGTGCACTGGGCCGAGACCGCCGAGGACGCCTGCCGACTCATCGTCGACCTCTGCGCCCGGGCGGGGGCGCGCAAGATCGCCAAGGGCAAGTCCATGGCCGGCGAGGAAGTGGCGCTCAACGCGGCGCTCGAAGGGGCCGGCTTCGAGGTGATCGAGACCGATCTCGGCGAGTACATCATTCAACTCGCCGACGAGCCGCCGAGCCACATCATCGCCCCCGCGGTGCACAAGACCCGGGAGCAGATCGCGCACCTGTTCAGGCAGCACCACGCCGATCTCGACGAGGACCTGACCGAGATTCCCGATCTGGTCAACGAGGCGCGGCGGGTATTGCGTCAGCAGTTCCTGAGTGCCGACGTCGGCATCACCGGGGCCAACCTGCTGATCGCCGATACCGGCAGCCACGTGCTGGTGACCAACGAGGGCAACGGCGACCTCAGTTCGACCTGCCCGCGCGTGCACATCGTCATCGCCGGCATCGAGAAGGTGGTGCCGGATTTCGCGGCCGCCGCCACCGTGCTGCGCGTGCTGGCACGCAGCGCCACCGGGCAGGCGATCACCTCTTACACGAGCGTGTTCAGCGGGCCGCGCCGCGCCGACGACCTGGACGGTCCGGAGGCATTCCACGTCGTGCTGCTCGACAACGGCCGCAGCGACATGCTCGGCAGCGAATTCCGCGAGATGCTGCGCTGCATCCGCTGCGGCGCCTGTCTCAACCACTGTCCGGTCTACACGGCGGTCGGCGGGCATGCCTACGGGGCCGTGTACCCCGGTCCCATGGGCTCGGTGCTGACGCCGCTGCAGTGGGGACTGCGCGAAGCCGGCGATCTGCCCAACGCCTGCACGTTGAACGGCCGCTGCGCCACGGTCTGCCCGGTGCGCATTCCGCTGCCGGACCTGCTGCGCCGGCTGCGCTCCCGGGCGCACCGTGACGCCCTGGACGGGGCGCGCAACCGCCGGCTGCTGGCCGCCTGGGTGTGGCTGGCGCGCCGTCCCGGTTGGTATCGCCGCCTGAGCGGCCTGGGTGTCCGGGTGCTGCGCTGGCTGGGCCGCGGCAAGGGCCGCGTGTCGCGCCTGCCGCTCGCCGCGGGTTGGACCGGCGGCCGCGATCTGCCGCTGCCCGAGGGGCGCACGTTTTTCGAGCAGTACCGCAAGGGACGCCGGGCGTGACGGCGCGCGAACGCATCCTGGGCCGCATCGGCCGGGCCCTGGAGGGTCACACCCCGGTACCCAGGCCCGAACACGTGCGCCGCGCGGCGCCGGCAGGCGACCTGGTCGAGGCCTTCTGCGCGGCCCTGGAAGCGGCCGGTGCCGGGTGGGAGGCCGTGGCCCGGCGCGCGGACCTGCCGGCGGCCGTGGCCGCCTATCGCGAGCGTGCGGGGCTGGCCGGCGGCGTGACGGTCGCGCCGGTGTTGCGCGAGCTCGACTGGCCCGCCCAACTCGCGGTCGAGTTCGGGACCACGGACGGCGGCGCGGAACTCGCGGTGAGCGAGGCGGCGGCGGGCATCGCCGAGACCGGCACGCTGGTGCTGCCATCCGCGCCCGGCACCCCGACGCTGCTCAACTTCCTGCCCGATCACCAGTTGGTCGCGCTGGCGCGCGCCCGGGTCGTGGATACCCTCGAAGCCGGCTGGGCGGTGCTCGGGCCGGCGCCACCGCGGGTGGTCAACTTCGTCACGGGGCCCTCGCGCACCGCCGACGTGGAACAGACCATACAGATCGGCGCGCACGGCCCGCGCAGCCTATACATAGTGTTGATCGACTGAACAACACCCTGCCGCGGTCCGGTTGACCGGCCCGGCACGCGCACCTAAATTCGGGCGCGACATAACGACAAAACCCGAGAGGAGGATGGCCGCCATGATCAGCGTCGGTGACCCTGCGCCCGAGTTTCAGCTGCCCGACGCGGATATGCGGGGTCTGAAGTCGAGCGATCTGGCGGGGCAGCACTACGTGCTGTATTTCTACCCCAAGGACGACACCCCCGGCTGCACCCTGGAGGCCCAGGAGTTCAGCGACCTCACGGACGAATTCGCGGCGGCGGGCGCCGTGGTGGTGGGCGTCAGCCGCGACACCTGCGTGAGCCACGCCGCCTTTCGCGACAAGTACGGCCTCACCGTCCACTTGATCGCCGACGTCGAAGGCCAGTTGTGCGAGGCCTACGGGGTGTGGCGGGAACGCGAGAAGAACGGCGAGAAGCGCATGGGCATCCTGCGCTCCTCCTTCGTCGTCGACCGGGACGGCGTGGTGCGCCACGCCCAGTACGACGTCAAGCCCAAGGGCCACGCCGCGGCGATGCTCGAGGTGGTCAAGGCGTTGTAGCGGAACGCTGCGGGTTGGCTCGCCCGCCCCAGCGGGTTTCGGAAAGGTTCGTTCAGGAAACGGCAGCCGCTGCGGCGGTGACGCCGGTCCGTGCCTCCCCGACCGCGGCGGCATAGCAGGCCGCGGCCCGGGTCGCGGCCAGATCCACCACCTCGCCGTCCAGCCGCCCCTTGCCCGCCTGCAGCTGCAGCTGTTCGACGAGGGCGTCGACGGCCAGACCGGGACGATAGGGCCGAGCTTGACTGAGCGCCTGGAAGGCGTCGGCCACGGCCAGGATTCGGGCCTCCAGCGGTAGATCCCGGGCGCGCGGGCTGAACGGGTAGCCGCCGCCCTCCAGGGTCTCGTGATGGGCGGACGCCCAGCGGGCGATCTCGCCCAGGCCCCGTATGCGGGCCAGGATCTGCATCGTGTCGTAGCTGTGCCGGCGCATGACGGCGCGTTCCATGCGGGTCAGCGGGGCGGGTTTGTCGATGATCTCGTCGGGCACCCGCAGTTTGCCGACGTCGTGCAGCAGGGCCGCGATCTCGAGCCGCGTGCGCCGCCCGGCGTCGAAGCCGAACTGGGCCGCGAGGTAGCCCGCGAGCCGCGCCACCCCGGCCGAATGCGCGCGCGTGAAGGGGCTCTTGGCGTCGACGATGCGGGCGAACTGGACGGCGACCCGGTGAAAGGCCGGCAGGTCGAGGGGGTGCGGCGGCAGTTGGTGACGGTGCCTGAGATAGCGCGCCAGTTCCTCGGGCTGCAGGGTGCGCCAGAAGTCGTCCGTCGCGGCACACGCCAGGAGGGCATCGACCGACCCGGGGGCGCACAGGGTTCCGGGCCAATCCGCCAACTGCCGTGGCAGCCAGTCTCGCGCGGCCGTCGCGGGGTGGCCGCCGTGCCGTGCGAGCAGTCCGTCGACGCGGTCGGCGAGCAGGATCAGGTTGGCGCGGGCGCGCTGGCCGTCGTCCAGTCCGGTGTCGGCGAGGCGTGCCCAGGGTGTGTGGTGGGCGCGGATCACCGGGGCGAGCGGCGCCAGGGTGGGGAATGCGGCGATGCGCGCCGCGCCCTCGCGGCAGTGCCGGTCGGCCTCGGGCGCGTCGGGTTCATGCACCAGGCGTTCGTGTTCGCGGGTCGACGAGATGCCGCAGTCGTGCAGCAGGGCGGCGGAGCACAATGCGGTGACGGCCGGTTCGCTCCAGCCAAGGCGCTCGGCGACGGCGCACGCTAGGTAAGCCACGCGCTTGCCGTGCATCCCGTTGCGCCCGTCCACCAGATCGATGGTGTCCGAGAGCGCGTGGACGACGTGTCCGAGTTGGAGCTGCATGTGGGTGCCGGTGCAGTGGGTCGTCAGTGACCAGGCTGACGGCCGACCTCAGGGGGGCTTGAGCAATCTCAGGAAGCTGGTTATTAGGCCCTGCCCCTGGCGGCGGTTCCCGACCACCCGCGAGGTCATCCGACACGCACCGCCGCGACGCTGGCCGATCGATCGACCGGCTTTCAGTGGGGTGATGGATGCGCCGCTTGCGGCGCAAAACCGAACAGCGCGAAGACCCTGCGCCAACACCCGTCGGCGCAGGTGTCGATGCGCACCGGG
>JARRQB010000106.1:0-5477 GCA_037382265.1 Gammaproteobacteria bacterium
TACCGTGCCGGGTTGTTGCGCTTGCCGGTTGCCAAAGTCCAACGGCAAAAAAAGACCCCGGGGTCTGGGGAGAACCGCCGGGGTCAGCTCGCTTCCGGCTGGGAAGAACCGGGCGCTGGGCCGCTCCAAGGGGGGGAGGAGCGTGTGGCCCAGACGTCGTCACAACGTCATAACCGTAGAGTGGAAACTAGCAGAAAAAGTTCCGAGGAAATGGACACAGTTCACACCCCGCGCGGTGGTGCTGCTCAGTGGGCCACTTCCCAGTTCTCGCCGCGTCCGACGTCGACGACCAGCGGCACCTTCAGTTCGGCGGCCGCCGCCATGCGCTCGCGAATACCGCCCGCCATCTCATCCACCGCGTGCTCGGCCACCTCGAACACCAGCTCGTCGTGCACCTGCATGATCATCCGCGCCGGCGACGCGGTCGCACCGAGCCAACCGTCGACGACGATCATGGCGCGCTTGATGATGTCGGCGGCAGTGCCCTGCATCGGGGCGTTGATCGCAGTGCGCTCGGCCGCCGCGCGGCGCTGGCCGTTGCGGGCGTTGATCTCGGGCAGATAGAGCCGCCGGCCGAACAGGGTCTCGACGTAGCCGCGCTCGGCCGCCTCGGTGCGGGTGCGGTCCATGAACTCCCGCACCCCGGGGTAGCGCTCGAAGTAGAGATCGACGTAGCTCTGGGCCTCGCCGCGCTCGATGCCGAGCTGGCGCGCCAGACCGAAGGCCGACATGCCGTAGATCAGACCAAAGTTGATCGCCTTGGCCGAGCGCCGCTGTGCCGACGTCACCGCCGCCAGGTCGCCACCGGCGAACACCTCGGCGGCGGTGGCACGGTGAATGTCTTCGCCGCGGGCGAAGGCGTCGAGCAACGCGGCGTCACCGGACAGGTGCGCCATGATACGCAGTTCGATCTGCGAGTAGTCCGCCGCCACGATCTGCCAGCCGGGCTCGGCAACGAAGGCGCGGCGAATGCGCCTGCCCTCCTCGGTGCGGATCGGAATGTTCTGCAGATTGGGGTCCGACGAACTCAGCCGGCCGGTGGCCGCCACCGCCTGATGATAGCTGGTGTGCACGCGGCCGCTCGCGGGGTCGATCATCTCGGGCAGTTTGTCGGTGTAGGTCGACTTCAGCTTGGCCAGGCCGCGATGCTCGAGGATGACGGCCGGCAGCTCGTGGCCCTGCTCGGCCAGTTCCTGCAGGACCGACTCGGCGGTCGACGGTGCGCCCTTCGGGGTCTTGGCGATCACCGGCAGTTCGAGTTCCCGGAAGAAGATCTCCCCGATCTGCTTGGGCGAGCCCATGTTGAAGGGCCTTCCGGCGATCCGGTAGGCCTGCTGCTCCAGGGCGTGCAGACGCTCGGCAAGCTCCTTAGACTGCGCCGCCAGCATGGCGCGGTCGACCCGCACGCCGGTGCGCTCCATCCGCGAGAGCACGGGTACCAGGGGCACCTCGATTTCGCGCAGGACGCGGGCGAGCGAGGGCTCCGCCTCGAGGCGTGGCCACAACTCGCGGTGCAGGCGCAGCGTCACGTCGGCGTCCTCCCCCGCGTACGGGGCAGCCTGCTCGAGGGGTACCTGGTCGAAGGTCAGCTGCTTGGCGCCCTTGCCGGCGACGTCCTCGTAACGGATGGTCGCGTGCGAGAGGTACTTCTGCGCCAGCGAGTCCATGTCGTGCCGCGTTGCGGTGCTGTCGAGGACGTAGGACTCGAGCATGGTGTCGAAGGCGACGCCTCGCAGTTCGATGCCGTAACGCGCCAGCACGCTCATGTCGTACTTCAGGTTCTGGCCGACCTTGGCTCGAGCGGCGTCCTCCAGCAGCGGCTTGAGTTGCGCCAACGCCGCCGCGCGGTCGAGCTGGTCGGGCGCCCCCGGGTAGCGGTGGGCGAGCGGCAGGTAGGCGGCTTTTCCCGGACCGACGGCGAAGGAAACGCCGACGATTTCCGCCTGCATATAGTCCAGACTCGTGGTCTCGGTGTCGAAGGCGAACAGCTCTACCGCCGCCAGTCGCGCCAGCCAGGCGTCCAGCGCGGGCTGCTCGAGAATGACGTCGTAGGAAGACGACTGACCGAGCTGAGCCGGCGGCGGCTCGTCGCCCTGCTCCAGCGTCGCCAGCAGGCGGCGCGCCTCGAGCCGGCCGTACAGATCGCGCAGCCGCTCCACGTCGGGAGCACCCGGCCGAAGGTCCTCTGGGCCGAGTTCGAGCGCCACGTCGGTCTTGATGCGGGCGAGTGTGCGCGACAGCGGCAGTTGTTCGAGCGAGGCGCGCAGGTTCTCGCCCACCTTGCCCTTGACCTCCGCGGCGTGAGCCATGACCTCGTCCAGCGAGCCGTACTCCGCCAGCCACTTGGCCGCCGTCTTGGGCCCGCACTACGGCACGCCCGGGATGTTGTCGACGCTGTCGCCGGACAGGGCCAGAAAATCGACCATCTGTTCCGGGGTCACGCCGAACCGGTCGACTACCCCGTCGCGGTCGGTCAGGGTGTCCGACATGGTGTTGATCAGCGTAACGTGCTCGTTGACCAACTGCGCCATGTCCTTGTCGCCCGTGGATATCAGGGTGTCCCGTCCCTGTTCCGCCGCCTTGCGTGAGAGCGTACCGATGACGTCGTCGGCCTCCACCCCCTCGATCATGAGCAACGGTAGCCCGAGCGCACGCACGATGTCGTGCAGAACCTCGATCTGGGCCACCAGTTCCGCCGGCGCCGGCGGCCGGTTGGCCTTGTACTCCGCGTAAAGATCGTCTCGGAACGTCTTGCCCGGTGCGTCGAACACCACGGCCATGTGTTCGGGACGGTACTCGGCCAGCAGCTTGCGCAGCATGTTGGTGACACCCACGACGGCGCCGGTAGGCTCGCCCTTGGAGTTTGTCAGGGGCGGCAGGGCATGGAACGCACGAAACAGGTAGGAGGAACCGTCGACCAGGATCAGGGGCGGCATTGGGGGTCAGTCCTCCAGATAGGTGTAGCCCTGCAGACCGGCCTTGAGCTCGCGGTAGTAGCTGTCCATGAGCGCCTCGCCGACGCCCTCGGCACGCAGCTTCTGCACGTAGCGCTCGAGCATCAGCTCAGGGTCGAAGTGAACGTAACGCAGCAGTTCGTCGACCGCGTCCCCTTTCTCGGGTTGCGCGAGCCGGTAGCCGCCGTCCTCGGTCAGCGCGACGTTGACCGCGTCGGTGTCTCCGAACAGGTTGTGCATGTCGCCGAGAATTTCCTGGTAGGCGCCGGCCATGAAGATGCCGAGCAGGTAGCTTTCGCCCTCGGCCGGCGCGTGCAGCGGCAGCGTGGTCTCAACCCCATCCTGGTCGACGTAGTTCTGGATGCAGCCGTCGGAGTCGCAGGTCAGGTCGTGCAGCATGGCACTGGTGGTCGGCGCCTCGTCGAGACGGTGCAGCGGCATCACGGGAAAGATCTGTTCGATCGCCCAGACATCGGGCAGCGACTGGAACAGCGAGAAGTTGCAGAACACCCGCTCGGCCAGCAGTTCGTTGAGGCCGTCGAGCAGCTCCCGGTGGCGGCGCGACTCCGGGCGCAGCCGGTCGCGCACCCGGCGGGCGATCTCGTAGAACAGGCGCTCGGCACGCGCGCGCTGCTCCAGGCCGATGTCTCCGCGGTCGAACAACTCGTGCACTTCGTCGAACAGGTGGCTCGCCTCCTGATAGGACTCGATGGGCGAACGCTCCTGCAGGCCGCGCAGTTCGTCGTCGAGCCAGTGCAGGGTCTCATGGTCGTCGTCGCGTATGGCGAGGTCGCCGCTGGCGTCCGGCGCGGGCTCGCGCCCGATCACGTTGGCGATCAGCACGGCGTGGTGGGCGGTCATGGCCCGGCCGGACTCGGTGAAGATCTCCGGGTGGGGCAGGCCGTTGCTGTCGCACACGTGCGCAATCGCCCAGACCACTTCGCGTGCGTAGCTGTCGACGCTGTAGTTCATGGAGCACGAACTGCGCGTACCGGTGCCCTCGTAGTCCACACCCAGGCCGCCGCCGACGTCGACCACGCGCAGCGGCACACCGAGGCGGCGCAGTTCGGCGTAGATGCGCGCCGCCTCTCCCAGCGCCGTGCGGATATCGCGCAGGTTGGGTATCTGCGAGCCGATGTGGGAGTGCAGCAGCACCAGCCAGTGCAGCGAGTCCGCCGCGCGCAGCCGTTCCGCCAGGGCCAGCACCTGCGAGGCGGACAGGCCGAACTTCGACTTCGCGCCGCCGGAATTCTGCCACTTGCCGCTGGCCACCGCGGCGAGGCGCACCCGCACGCCCAGCAGCGGCTCGATGCCGAGGTCGGCCGCCTCGGCGAACACCAGGTCGAGTTCGGAGGGCTTCTCGATAACGATGTACACCGCGTGCCCCAAACGGCGGCCGATGAGCGCCAGGCGGATGTACTCGCGATCCTTGTAGCCGTTGCACACGATCACACCGCCGGGCCGCGCAGCCGCCAGCACGGCCATCAGCTCCGGCTTGCTGCCGGCCTCGAGCCCGACGCACTCGCCGCCGCCGGCGAGCAGTTCCTCGACCACGCTGTGCTGCTGGTTGACCTTGACGGGGTAGACCGCGGTGTAGCGGCCGCGGAACCCCAACTCCTCCGACACGGCGGAGAACGCCCGGCACAGGGTGCGCACCCGGTCGTGCAGGATGTCCACGAAGCGCACCAGCACCGGCCAGGCGAGGCCGGCGTCGCGCACCTCCAGCGCCAGGCGGTAGAGGTCGATCGCCACGTCGCGTTCTGGCGCCGGGTGCACCGTGACCCTGCCTGCCGCGTTGATCCCGAAATAGCCCTCGCCCCAACGGCGGATGCCGTAGCTCTGCGGGACCTGCTCAATGATGGCTGCCATGACCGTCTCTCACGTGTCCGGTCGGGCATTATGACCCGCCCCGGGCGGCGACGGAATCCGGTTGCCGCCGCCACCACGGCTGGTTATGGTGCCGGTCTTGTTCGACTCTTGAGGGGGCTTCGACATGTCGCTCGACGAGCAGTGGGTCACCGAGGTCTGCGAGGAGTGCGGCAGCGCGTTCGCGCTCAAGCAGCGCGCCAAGGTCCACGAGGAACAGTCGGATTTTCAGAAAATCGAGGTGTTCGAGACCACCAAATGGGGCAATCTGATGCTGATCGACGGCTTCACCATGGTCAGCACTCGGGACAACTTCCTGTACCACGAGATGATGGCCCATCCGGTGCTGTTCGCGCACGCTGCACCGGCGCGGGTCGCCATCATCGGCGGCGGCGACTGCGGCACGCTGCGCGAGGTTCTGCGGCACCGCGAAGTGCGGGAGGTGACTCAGATCGACATCGACGAGCGGGTGACCCGCGTGGCCGAGCGCTATTTTCCCGAGTTGTGCGAGTCCAACGCCGACCCACGGGCGCGGCTGATGTTCGTCGACGGCATCAAGTGGATCGCCGACGCCGAGCCGGCGTCGCTCGACGTCATCATCGTCGACTCGACCGACCCGATCGGCCCCGGCGAGGTGCTGTTCACGGACGCCTTTTA
>JARRQB010000107.1:0-10137 GCA_037382265.1 Gammaproteobacteria bacterium
TGGTGCTGACCGAGCAGGCGACTCTGAAGCTGGAACGGGTCGTCGACGGCCTGGAACACCCCTGGGGTATGGCCTTTCTCCCCGACGGCCGCATGCTGGTCACCGAGCGGCCGGGGCGCCTGCGCCTGGTCGCCGAAGGCAGGCTCTCACCCCGCCCGGTTGGCGGCCTGCCCGAGATCGCGCGCGCTGGCCAAGGTGGTCTGCTGGACATTGCCCTGCACCCGGACTTTGCGGCCAACCGCCTGGTTTATCTCTCCTACGCTGGGGCCGGCCCGGGCGGGGTCGGCACCGAGGTCGCACGCGGGCGTTGGCACGACGGCGACCTCGAGGACGTCGAGGTGATCTTTCGCGCGCTGCCGAAATCCGACGGCGGCCGCCACTTCGGCTCGCGCCTGGTCTTCGACCCCGCGGGAATGCTCTACATCACCCTGGGCGACCGCGGTGACCGCCCGCGCGCCCAGCGCCTGGACGACCACGCCGGATCGATCATCCGGCTGCGCGACGACGGCCGGGTGCCGGACGACAACCCCTTCGTCGGCCGCGCCGACGCGGCGCCGGAGATCTTCAGCTACGGCAACCGCAACGTGCAGGGGGCAGCGCCGCACCCGGAGCCCTGCGAACTGTGGGCACACGAACACGGTCCGCAGGGCGGCGACGAACTCAACGTGATCCGGGCCGGCGTCAACTACGGCTGGCCGGTGATCACCTACGGCGTCAACTCCGGCATCGGCACCGCCATCGGCGAGGGCACCGCCCAACCGGGCATGGCCCAACCGCTGCATTACTGGGTGCCGTCGATCGCACCCTCCGGCATGGCCTTCTATTCCGCCGACCGCATCGCTGGCTGGCAGGGCAGCCTGCTGATCGGTTCGTTGAAGTTCCAGACCCTGGTGCGGCTAGCACTCGACGGCGAGCGGGTGGTACACGAGGAGCGCATACTCGACGGGGAGATCGGGCGCATCCGCGACGTGCGCCAGGGCCCGGACGGCGCCGTCTACCTGCTGACCGATGCCGGCAACGGCGCGCTCTATCGACTGACGCCGGTGCTGGAGTGAAAACCGGCACTCATCGGTCAGACCGGAGGTCGGGGTTGGTGCCGCCCGCGACATCTCGGCATCTTGGCATCTTGACGAGCGGCATCGTCGGCCAGCTTTGCCGATCGCGGTTCAGGGCCCGACCGTGTCCACCTGGCGCTGCAGCCAAAACTCCAGCAACGCCAAGTGCCACAGCTTGCTGCCCATGATCCGGGTGTGGTGCAGCTCGGGCGCCGCCAGCAGTTGCTCGACGTAGGCACGGTCGAACAGGCCGCGCTCGCGGCAGGCCCGCGAGTCGAGCACATCGCGCATGAATTCGAGGAAGGCGCCGCGCACGTACTTGAGCGCAGGCATGGGGAAGTAGCCCTTGGGCCGGTCGATGACCGGGTCCGGCACGATGCCGCGCGCCACCCGCTTCAGCAGGTGCTTGCCCTCGGACCGAAGCTTGAGTTCCGGCGGGCAGCGTGCCGCCAGTTCCACGAGGTCGTGGTCGAGAAAGGGCACTCGAGCCTCCAGCCCCCAGGCCATGGTCATGTTGTCGACCCGCTTCACCGGGTCGTCGACGATTAGCGTGGTCGCGTCGAGCCGCAGCACGGCGTCGAGGAACTCGTCCGCGCCCGGCGCGTCGAGCTGCTCGGCGATGTATGCGCCGGTGTGGTCGGCGCCGCGGTACGCAGCGCCCGCCATGCGCAAGAACTCGTCGTGGTCGCGGTCGAAGTAGTGTTTGCGGAAACGCTCCAGCCGGCTGCCCCCGGTTTCGGCCATCATCCGCGGGTACCAGAAATAGCCGCCGAACACCTCGTCCGCGCCCTGTCCCGATTGCACCACCTTGATCTCGCGCGAGACCCGTTCGGACAGCAGGTAGAAGGCCACGGCGTCCTGGCCGAACATCGGCTCGGCCATGGCATCCACTGCCTCGGGCAGACGCCGCAGCACGTCGTCGTTGGGGACGAGAAATTTGTGGTGGGCGGTGCGGTAGCGCTCGACGACCTGGTCGGAATACTCGAACTCGCTGCCCTTTTCCTCGGGCTGGTCCTCGAAGCCAACCGAAAAGGTGTGCAGGTTGGCGACGCCGGCCTCGACCAGCAGCGCCACCAGCAAGGAGGAGTCCAACCCGCCGGACAGCAGCACGCCCACCGGCACATCGGCCACCTCGTTGCGCTTGCGCACCGCCTCGCGCAGCCCGGCATGGGTCGCCTCCACCCATTCGTCCTCGCTGCGCGGCGCGGCCAGCCGGGTGGCGTCGAGCTGCCAATAGCGCCGCAGTTGCCGGCGTCCCCCGTCGTCAACGCCGAGGCTGTGGGCCGGTTCCAGCTTGCGGACACCGCGCAGGATGGTGAGCGGCGCCGGCACCACCGCGTGCAGGGTGTATTGAAAGTGCATGCCGACCGGGTCCACGGCACGGTCCACGCCGCCGCCTGCCAGCAGCGCCTGAACGTTGGAGGCGAAGCGGAAGCGCTCCCGGTCGGCAGACCAGTACAAGGGTTTGATGCCGAAACGGTCGCGTGCCAGGAACAGCTGCCGAGCGCGCATGTCCCAGATCGCAAAGGCGAACATGCCGTGCAGGTGGCTCGGGCAATCCTCGCCCCACTCCCGGTAGGCCTTGAGGATGACCTCGGTGTCGCCATCGGAGAAGAAGCGATAACCGCGCGCCTGCAGGGCGCGGCGCAGTTCGCGGTAATTGTAGATCGCCCCGTTGAAGACGATAGCGAGTCCCAGTTCGGGGTCCACCATCGGCTGGTTGGACTTTACCGACAGGTCGATGATCGACAGCCGGCGGTGGCCGAAACCCAGTACCCCGTCGCTGTAGCTGCCGCCATGGTCCGGCCCGCGCCGCTCCAGCCGCGCCGTCATGCGTGCAATCGCGGCCAGATCGGCCGGCGCGCCGTCGAATCTCAGCTCACCGCAGATCCCGCACACGAGGGCTAGGTTCCAGTGCCGGGGGCCGAGGCCCAGGGAACGACGAAAGATAAATGCTTCTTCATGTTCCACTACCCTGTTACCGGTCCGATTCGCCGACCGAATCGGCACCGCCTTGGTCGGTCGGGGGCAGAACGGCAAGCCCACACCAACCCCGCCGCGAGGCGCCGCACGCGGCCTCCGAACTTACTGCTCGAAGCCGTGCTCCCGGTCGGCGGCCGCTTCGCGCGCGTAGCCGCCCCCGCCCGGGGTTTCTATCCGCAGCCGGTCGCCGACCCCGACTGCGCCGGTCACCTTGCCCGGCAGCTCGACTCCGTTCAAGAGGTTGCGGCCGGGGGCGCCGGGGGCGCCGCCTTGCAGACCCCAGGGCGCCCGGCGGCGCCGTTCGGACAGGACGGTGAAGCGCGCGGGCGCAAGGAACTCGAACTCGCGCACCAAGCCGTCGCCGCCGCGGCGCGCTCCCCGACCGCCGCTGCCACGCCGCAGCCCGTAGGCGGTAACGCGCAGGGGGAAACGGCTCTCCAGCACCTCGATCGGCGTGTTCAGGGTGTTGGTCATGTGCGTGTGCAGGCCGGACAGGCCGCCGCCCTCGGCACCGGCGCCCATGCCACCGCCGATCGTCTCGTAGTAGTCCCAGCGGCATCCCGGTCGATCGACACCGAGCGCGACGTTGTTCATGCTGCCCTGGCTGGCGGCCGGGATGCGGTCGGGCAGCGCCTGCGCCAGCGCCCCGAGCATGACGTCGACGACGCGCGTACTGGTTTCGACGTTGCCCGCGGCCACGGCGGCGGGGGCTCGGGCATTCAGCAGGCAGCCCTCCGGCACCACCAGGTGAATCGGCCGGAACACGCCGGCGCAGGCCGGCGTCTGGGCCGGCATGAGGCAGCGCAGGGCGTAGTAGACCCCCGCGGCCGCCACCGAGATCGGACAGTTGACATTGCCCGGCACCTGCCCGGAGGTACCTCTGAAATCGGCGCTGATTTCGCCGTGCGCGGCACGCAGGGCGAGGCGAATCGGCAGCTCCCGATGGCCCTGGCCGTCGTCGTCGAGGCAATCCTCGAAGCGGTAGGTGCCGTCCGGGATCACCCGCAGGGTGTCGCGGGCCAGACGCTCGCCATAGGCGTTGAGGTCGTCGACCGCGGCGCGGAAGCCGCCGGGCCCCATGCTCCCGACCAGTTCCGACAGGCGCGTCGCTCCGGCGCGGTTCGCGCTCAACTGGGCGGCGAAGTCGCCTTCGGACTCGGCCCGGTTGTGCGCCGCGCCGACGATCTGCTCCAGGATGTCGCGCTGCACCCGGCCCTCGCGCACCAGGTGCACCGGCGAAATGATCAGCCCCTCCTGGTCGAGCGAGGTCGACACCGGCATCGAACCGGGCGACTCGGCGCCGATGTCCGCGTGGTGTGCGCGGTTGACCACGAAGGCCGCCAGCCATCCGTCCCGAAACACCGGCGCAATAATGGTCACGTCGGGCAGATGCGTGCCACCGAGATAGGGGTCGTTGAGCACCACTTGGTCGCCGGCCGACCAAGCCATACGGCTCACGATGCGCCGCATGGCGTAGGCCATGCTGCCCAGGTGCACGGGAATATGCGAGGCCTGGGCGCACAGGTCTCCGGCAGCGTCGAACACCGCGCAGGAGAAGTCCAGGCGGTCGCGAATGTTCGGCGAGAAGGCGGCGTTGCGCAGCACCGCGCCCATCTCGTCGCAGATGGCGGCGAGGCGGTTGGCGAAGAGGTTGAGTTCGACGGGGTTCACTTGGATCACGCGGCGGCCACCCTTATCTTCGCGCAATGCCGGCGCTCCCGCCACCGAGTCGCGCAGCGGCAGCGGTTGCACCGACGCGACATTGGTCTTTAGAATCGGCCACCCACGTTTCCCGAGCATTTTGATCAAGAATTCGGATTCTGACCACTACGGTATAAGGAGAGACACATGGCCCACGAATTGCCCGCACTGCCGTTCGCAAAGGATGCCCTCGAGCCCGTGATCTCGGCCGAGACCCTCGAGTACCACTACGGCAAGCACCACCAGACCTACGTCACCAACCTCAACAACCTGGTGCCCGGCACCGAGTTCGAGCACGCCTCGCTCGAAGACATTGTGATGAAGTCCGAGGGCGGCATCTTCAACAACGCCGCCCAGGTGTGGAATCACACCTTTTACTGGAACTGTCTGAGTCCGAACGGCGGCGGCGAGCCTGGCGGCGCCCTGGCCGATGCGATCAATGCCGCCTTCGGTTCCTTCGATGCGTTCAAGGAGTCCTTCAGCAAGTCTGCGGCGACCAACTTCGGTTCCGGCTGGACCTGGCTGGTCAAAAATGCCGACGGCTCGGTCGAGATCGTCAACACTTCCAACGCCGCGAACCCGATGCGCGACGGCAAGACCCCGCTGCTGACCGTCGACGTCTGGGAACACGCTTACTACATCGACTACCGCAACGCTCGGCCGAAGTATCTGGAAGCGCTCTGGAAGATCGTGAACTGGGACTTCGTCTCCGGCAACTACGGCTGACCTTTAGCGGTCGACTGGGTATTTTTTTGCGATTCGCTGCCGGCCGTCGGCAGCGCACGGTGGAGGTAGTCCCCGTTCGTCAGGGGCTGCCTTTTTGTTTTTCTGGGGACCCGGGAGCTCCCTCGCCGTCATGACCAGTGCCCTGATGGCCACGTACAACCGTCTGCCCGTAACCTTCGCCCGCGGCGAAGGCAGCTGGCTTTGGGACACCGCAGGCAAGCGCTACCTGGACGCCCTGACCGGCATCGCGGTGTGCGGCCTCGGGCACGCGCACCCCGCCGTGGCAGAAGCCGTGTGCGCGCAGGCGCGCGAACTGGTCCACACCTCGAACATCTACGGCATCGCCCATCAGGAAGCCCTGGGCCTCGCCCTGACGCGGGCCGCCGGCATGGACCGGGTGTTCTTCGCCAACTCCGGCGCCGAGGCGAACGAGGCAGCCATCAAGCTGGCGCGCCTGCACGGCCACCGCCTCGGCCTCGACAGCCCGGCCATCGTGGTCGCCGAAAACGCCTTCCACGGCCGCACCCTGGCCACCTTGACGGCCACCGGCAACCGCAAGGCCCAGGCGGGGTTCGAACCCTTGGTGCACGGTTTCGTACGCGTACCTTACGGCGATATCGCGGCGCTGCGCGCGGTCGCGCGCAGCGAACGCCACGTGGCGGCGGTTCTGCTCGAACCGATCCAGGGAGAAGGCGGCATCAAGCTGCCGCCGGACGACTTTCTCGGGCAGGTGCGCGCGCTCTGCGACGAGCACCAGTGGTTGATGATGCTCGACGAGGTGCAGACCGGCATGGGCCGCACCGGGCGGATGTTTGCCCACCAGCACAGCGGAATCACTCCCGACGTGATGACCTTGGCAAAGGCCCTGGGCAACGGCGTGCCGATCGGCGCCTGCCTCAGCGCCGGACCGGCGGCCGACTTGTTCGGTCCCGGCAGCCACGGCTCGACCTTCGGCGGCAACCCGCTGGCCTGCCGCGCCGGCATCGCCGTGCTCGAAACGCTGGAGCAGACCGATCTGCCCGCGCGCGCGGCCGCGCTCGGCGACCGGCTACTGGCCGGTCTCGGTGCCCGCCTGAGCGGTCTCGCCGGCGTCGGCGAGATTCGCGGCCGCGGTCTGATGATCGGCATCGAGCTGGATCGGCCGTGTGCACCCCTGGTGGCACAGGCCCTCGCGGCCGGGCTTCTGATCAACGTCACCGCAGATCGGGTTATCCGCCTCCTGCCGGCGCTGACCATGACCGACCAAGAAGCAGACCAGTTGGTCGACGGCCTGAGCGACTGCGTCGAGACTTTTCTTTCCGCAGACTGACCGCCCGGCCGCGTCGGGAAGGAGTCTTCATACCATGACACCCCAGAGCCAACCGAGGCATTTTCTCTCCCTGCTGGACCTGACGCCCGACGAGCTGCGCGGGCTGATCCGACGCGCCGGCGAGTTGAAGGAGATCCATCGTTCCGGCATCAGCCATGCGCCCTTTCAGCACAAGGTGCTCGGCATGATCTTCGAGAAGTCGTCGACGCGCACCCGGGTCTCCTTCGAGGCCGGCATGGCCCAGCTTGGCGGCTCGGCCCTGTTCCTGTCGCCGCGCGACACCCAGCTCGGCCGCGGGGAGTTGATCGAGGACACGGCTCGGGTGATGTCGCGCATGGTCGACTGCGTCATGATCCGCACCTTCGAGCACGAGAAGGTGGAACTGTTCGCGGAGCACTCGGCTGTGCCCGTCATTAACGGCCTCACCGACCGTTTCCACCCCTGCCAGTTGCTCGCCGACATGCAGACCTGGTTCGAGCATCGCGGCGACATCGCCGGGCGCATCGTGACCTGGGTGGGCGACGGCAACAACATGTGCCACTCCTACATCAACGCTGCCCGCCAGCTCGACTTCCGTCTGCGGGTCGCCTGTCCCGAGGGTTACGACCCGGACGCCGACCTGATGGCCAGCGCCGCCGACCGCTGCGAGATCGTGCGCGACCCGATGGCTGCCGCAGACGGTGCCGACCTGGTGGTGACCGACGTGTGGGCGAGCATGGGCCAGGAGGAGGAACAGGCGCGCCGCAAGCTCGACTTTGCCGACTACCAGGTGACGCGCGAGCTGATGTCGCGCACCAGCGACGACGCGTTGTTCATGCACTGCCTGCCGGCCCACCGCGGCGAGGAGGTCGAGGCGGAGGTCATCGACGACCCGGCCGGGGTGGTCTGGGACGAAGCGGAAAACCGCCTGCACGCACAGAAGGCCTTGCTCGAGTTCTTGCTCCTGCCAGCGGCGCATTAGCGACCCGTCCGCGCCGCATCATGCCGCTGCTAAAGGTCGCCAGCATCGCCTGCCGCTACGGCGAGACCACAGTGGTCGACGACCTGTCGTTCCACGTCAACCAGGGCGAAATCGTCAGCCTGCTGGGCCCGAGCGGGTGCGGCAAGACCACGGTGCTGCGGGCGATCGCGGGTTTCGAACCCGTGGTCGCCGGCGAGATTCGCATCCGCGGTCAACTGGTCTCGGCACCGGCACGCACCATCCCGCCCGAGTCGCGCAGCATCGGCATGGTGTTCCAGGACTACGCCCTGTTCCCGCACCTGAGCGTTGCCGAGAACATTGCCTTCGGCCTGCGCGGACGCCGCGCCGCGCCGCGCGAGGCCTCGCTGCGCAGCATGCTCGCCGCCACCGGACTGGTCGGCATGCAGGAACGCTACCCGCACGAACTGTCGGGTGGCCAGCAGCAGCGCGTGGCCCTGGCGCGCGCGCTGGCACCGCACCCCGCCCTGCTGCTGCTCGACGAGCCGTTCTCGAATCTCGACGTCGAACTGCGCGAGCGCCTGAGCCTGGAGATCCGCGACATCCTGAAACGCGAGGGCATCACGGGGATTCTGGTGACCCACGACCAGCACGAGGCGTTTGCCGTGTCCGACAAGATCGGCGTGATGTACGACGGTCGCATACTGCAGTGGGACACGCCGTTCAACCTCTACCACGAGCCCGGGGACCGGTTCATCGCGGATTTCGTCGGCCAGGGCGTGTTCGTCAAGGGCATGTTGGACTCGCCCGACACCTTCCAAACTGAACTGGGTGTGCTGCGCGGCAACCGGGCCTACACCCATCCGCTCGGCACCTGCGTGGAGATCCTGCTGCGCCCGGACGACATCGTTCCCGATCCGGCCGGCCGGATCGAGGCACGGATCGTCGGCAAGGCCTTCAAGGGTGCGGAAACCCTCTACACCCTGGCGCTGGAAACCGGTACCCGCCTGCTCTCTCTGTTCCCCAGCCACCGCGACTACGAGATCGGCGAACGCGTGCGCGTGCGGGTGGCGGCCGATCACCTGGTCAGCTTTCCGTGCGACCCCACCCGACAGGAGCACCGCGCCTGAGCGCGGTGGTTCACCCTTGGACTTCGCTGCCGGCATCTGGAAAAATCGCGCCCTACGATGCGACCCCGTTGTCGGCCCACCCGGCGACTCGCCAAAGGAAACGCACCCATGCGGTATTTCAAGGTCTTTGCCTTCCTCGCTCTGACGCTCTCCACCGTTGTCGCCGGCGCCGAGACCCGCTACGTGACGGACGAGTTCAAGATCACCATGCGCAGCGGCGAGTCCTCGAGCCACCGGATCGTTCGCATGCTCCCGACCGGCACCGCGGTGAACGTCGTCGCGAACAACCCCGAGACCGGCTACTCCAAGGTGGTGACACCGGACGGCCGTGAAGGCTACGTGCTGACCCGGCAACTGGACGACGAGCCCGTGGCACGGGATCGGCTGGTTGCCCTGCAAGAGCGCCTGCGGGAGCTCGAGGCCGCCCCGGGCGAATTAAGTGCCAGGCTAGCCGCCCTGCAGCAAGAACACGCCGCGTTGCAGCGCGCGCACAGCGAACTGCAACAGATCAAGGACAATATCGAGAGCGAGCTGACCAGCCTGCAGCGCACGGCGGCCAGTGCCGTGCGCATCTCCAACGAGCGCGACGACCTGCGCAAGCAGGTCATCGCCCTGACCCGCGAGACGGAAGACCTCAAACACGAAAAGCGGGAACTGGAGAACAGCAGCACCCAGCGCTGGTTCCTGATCGGCGCCGGCGTGGTCACCGGCGGCATCCTGCTCGGCCTGATCCTGCCACGACTGCGGGTCCGCCGTCGGCGCGACAGCTGGGGCTCGCTTTAGCCAGCCGGAATCGGGGGTGCCGAGTCTAGGCCCTGGTCTGCAGATCCTCCCCGTCTACCAGAGCCGGCCGCTGCCGCCGTTCACTCGCCGTGGGCAGCGGCACGCGTCCGACGGCCAGCAAGCGCTCCATCTCCGCGGCGTGCACCGGCCGGCCCAACAGGTAGCCTTGCACCAAGTCGCAGCCAATCGCGGTCAGAGCCTCGAATTCCTCCACACTCTCCACGCCTTCGGCGACGACCTTCAGGCCCAGGTTGTGGCCGAGGTCGACGGTCGCACGGACGATGGTGCGATCGATGTCCCGGCTCAGCATACCTTGCACGAAGGTGCGATCGATCTTCAGTTCGCTCACCGGCAGACGGCTCAGATAGGCCAGCGACGAGTGGCCGGTTCCAAAGTCGTCGATCGAAATCTCGATGCCCATGGCGCGCAAGGTCTGCAGAATCGCGCGGGCCCGCGCCGGGTCCCACATGATGGCGCTCTCGGTGATCTCCAGCATGAGGGCGTCGGCGGGTACACCGTACTGACCCAGGC
>JARRQB010000108.1:0-5461 GCA_037382265.1 Gammaproteobacteria bacterium
GGTTGTCATCAACCAGCTGAGCACGCAGCTGCGCGGCGAGTTCGATGCCGTTACCGGGGCGATCAATCACTGCATGCGCCAGGCAATGGCCGCCCCCAACACCGTGGTGCTGGTGGTGAAATACCTCAACGTGGATCTGGAAATCGGACGGGCTCCCACCCTGACGCCACCGGCCGCCGGCTGAGCCGGCCGTGCCGGAACTGACGTTGCAGCAAGCCTGGGAGGCGCTGGCCGTTGTGCTGGCCGTCGCCTACCTGTTGCTGGCGATCCGCCAGAACATTTGGTGCTGGGCCGCGGCGGCCATCAGCACCTCGCTCTACCTGTTCATCATGTACGACTCGAAGCTGTACATGCAGTCGCTGCTGCAGTTGTACTACCTCGCCATGGCTGCTTACGGCTGGTACAACTGGCGGCGCCCGCAGGCCGCCGGCGGTGAGTTGCCGGTGACCGTCTGGCCGCTGCGTTATCACGCCTTCGCCGTCGGTGCGGTGCTGCTGCTGGTCATGGTCAGCGCCGGCCTGTTGCAGCGCTACAGCGACGGCGCCCTGCCGTACCTCGACGCGTTCACCGCCTGGGGCGCTGTCGTCACGACCTTCATGGTGGCCCGCAAGGTCCTCGAAAACTGGCTCTACTGGTTCGTGATCGACAGCGTGTCCATCGGTCTCTACCTGGATCGCGAGCTGTATTTCACGGCCGCCCTGTTCGCCGCTTACCTGGTGCTGGTCGTGGTGGGCTACCGCAGCTGGCGCGCCAGCATGCCGGCGCAGGCCGCTTGAGGCCCCGGCGCGTGCCGAATTCGCCCGTCCAGCAACGGCTGTCCGCCCTTCCCGGCATGGGCGGGGCGCGCCTGCTCGAGCAGCTGGCGGACGGCCCGACCAATACCAGTTATCTGGTCGAACGGGGCGCCGAGCGATTCGTTTTGCGGCTCGACAAACCGGAAGCGCGACAGTTGGGGCTGGACCGGGACAACGAGCGGGCCGTGTGCGAAACGCTGGCCGAGGCCGGGTTGACGCCGGCCCATCGTCACTTCGACGCCGCCGCAGGTGTCTGCCTGCGGCCGTTCGTCGCGGGGCGCAGCCTGCGTGGCGCTGACTTGCTCGAGCCGGGGACGCTGGAACGCCTGGCGGGCGTTCTGCGCCGGCTGCACCGGCTACCGCCGGTCGGCCTGCCTTTTGACGTGGCCGGGGCGGCCCGACGTTACGCCGCGCAATTGGCCACGCCGCAGGCGAGCATGCTGGCCGAGCGGGCCGCCGGCCTGCTCACCGAAATCGGCCGACAAGGCGGCGCAGCCGCGCTGTGCCACAACGACCTGGTCGCCGAGAACGTGCTGGAAACGCCGCAAGGCGATCTCTTGCTGATCGACTGGGAATATGCCGCGGTCGGAGATCCGTACTTCGACCTGGCCGTGGTTGTACGACACCATCAGCTGGACCCTTCGCTGGCCCGACATTTCTTCGGCGCGTATCTGCAGCGGGCGCCGTCGAAGAAGGAGTCCGCGCGCTTCGCCCTGCAGTGCCGATTGTACGACGGGCTCCTGGCCTTGTGGAATCTGCGCGTGAGCGAATTGCAGGAGGCCGCAGGCCGGCCTTCTGCGGAAGAACGCCCGGGGTCTACATGACCCGCGGCAGCGGCCGGGCGACTGGTTGTTGAAAAACTTTCCATGCCCGACCCATACTGACACTCCATGGCTGAATTCGAGCGCAATTGGCGGCAGGTTGCCACAGACCTGAACGCGATCGTCGACGCCCGCTTCGTGATCGACGACCGCGAGACGCTGCGACCCTACGAGTGCGACGGCTTGTCCGTCTACCGCGAAATGCCGCGCCTGGTCGTCCTGCCCGAGTCGGTCGAGCAGGTGTGCGCCGTCATGGCTTACTGCCACCGGGAGCGCATCCCGGTGGTGGTGCGCGGCGCCGGCACCAGCCTGAGCGCAGGGGCCATGCCCCACGCCGAAGGTATCGTGCTGTCGATGGCGAAGTTCACCCGCGTGATCGAGATCGACCCCGCCTCGCGCCTGGCGCGGGTGGAGTGCGGGGTGCGTAATCTCGCGATCAGCGAGGCCGCCGCAGCCCACGGGCTCTACTATGCGCCGGACCCGTCTTCCCAAATCGCCTGCACCATCGGCGGCAACGTCGCCGAGAACTCGGGGGGCGTGCACTGCCTCAAGTACGGCCTGACCGTACACAACGTGCTGCAGGCGACGCTGGTCTCGGTCGAGGGTGAGCAACTGACCGTGGGCGGCGCGGGGCTCGACAGCTGCGGTCTCGACCTGCTGGCCCTGGTGATCGGCTCGGAAGGCATGCTCGGCGTGGTCACGGACGTCACCGTGAAGCTGTTGCCCCGTCTCCCGGCAGCGCGCGTGGTGCTGGGCGCCTTCGATGACGTGGAGCGGGCAGGGGAGGCGGTCAGCCGGATCATCGGCGCCGGCATCATTCCCGCCGGTCTCGAGATGATGGACCACCTGGCCATCGTCGCCGCGGAAGATTATGTGCGGGCCGGTTACCCGGTCGATGCGCAGGCCCTCTTATTGTGCGAGCTGGATGGCAGCGAGGCCGAGGTGGAGGAGTCCACGCGGCGCGTGGCCGACCTGTTGCGGGAACAGGGCGCGACCGGGGTGCAGGTATCGCGCACCGACGCGGAACGGGAGCTGTTCTGGAAGGGCCGCAAGTGCGCTTTTCCGGCCATCGGCCGGATTTCGCCGGATTACTACTGCATGGACGGCACCATTCCACGCCACCAGCTGTCCCTGGTCCTGCGCGAGATGCGCGAGATGTCGGAACGGTTCGGGCTGCGCGTGGCCAACGTGTTTCACGCCGGGGACGGCAACCTGCACCCGCTGATCCTGTTCGATGAAAGCGTGCCGGGCGAGCTGGAGCAGGCCGAGGCCTTCGGCGCGGCCATCCTCGAACTCTGCGTCAAGGCAGGCGGTTGCATCACCGGCGAGCACGGCGTCGGCATGGAGAAAATCCGCCAGGTGCCATTGCAGTTCAGCGAAGGCGAATTGACGCAGCTGGGGCTGATCAAGCTGGCCTTCGACGCGGGCGAGTTGCTCAACCCGGGCAAGGGCATTCCCATTCTGAAGCGCTGCCAGGAATACCGTTCACTCGAGCGGCAGGCGCCGCCTCCCGGCGCCGCTGCCTGAGGGCCTGCTGATGGCGGATCGTGCAGAGGAACTGAGCGGGCGGGTAAGGCAGGCGGCGGCCGCGGCGAGCCCTGTGCGGATCGTGGGCCACGACACCAAGGCTTTCATGGGGCGGCGCGCCGCCGGCGCGGTCGTCTCCACCGCGGGGCACACGGGCCTGATCGAATACGAGCCGACCGAGCTGGTGGTCGCAGCGCGGTCCGGCACGCCGCTCGCCGAACTCCAGGACATGTTGCAACAACACGGTCAGTGGCTGGGCTGCGAGCCGCCGGACTTTGGCGGAGCCACGCTCGGCGGAACGCTGGCTTGCAACCAGTCGGGCCCGGCGCGGCCCTGGCTCGGGTCGATCCGCGACCACGTGCTGGGCGTGCGCCTGGTCAATGGCCGGGGCGAGCACCTGCGGTTCGGCGGCCGCGTGATGAAGAACGTGGCCGGCTACGATGTTTCGCGCCTGCAAGCCGGCGCCATGGGCACACTGGGCCTGATCACCGAGGTGACCCTGCGCGTCTTTCCGCTGCCCGAATACCGGGCCACGGCGGTGCTCGCCGTCGACGCCGGCGCGGCGCTCGAGATCATGAGCGACGAATCGCGCAAGGGCGGGCCGCTGGACGGGGCCTGCTGGGTCGATGGGCGGCTGTACTTGCGCTACTCCGGGTTCGAGGCGGCCGTCACCGAGCGGTTGCGGCAGCGTGGCGGCGAGACACTGCAACAGGACTCCGCCTTCTGGACGGGCTTGCGGGAACAGCAGCAGGATTTTTTCGCCGGAGACGCGCCGCTGTGGCGAATCTCCTGCCGATCGGCAGCCGCGCATGCGGGCGAGGGTGGGTGGCTGCTGGACTGGGGCGGCGCCCAACGCTGGCTGCGCGGCGCCAGGGAGTGGCCCGGGCTGCAATCACTGGCAGAAGGCATGGACGGTCAGCTGAGCCTGTTCCGTGGCGGCGACCGCGAGGGCGAGGTCCTGCACCCCAGGACACCGGCTCAAAAGCGTTTGCACCTGGCGCTGAAACAGACCTTCGATCCGCAGGGGATTTTCAATCCCGGCCGGCTGTTCAGCTGGATGTAGGGCCGGGCGCGCGATGAAGACGCATCTGCACGCTGAGTTCGCCGGACTGCCGGAGGCCGCGGAAGCCCGGGCCATCGTGGGCAAGTGTGTGCACTGCGGCTTCTGCAACGCGACCTGTCCCACCTATCTCGAACTGGGCGACGAGCGCGACGGGCCGCGCGGCCGCATCTACCTGATCCGGCAATTACTCGAGACCGGCCAGGCGAGCGCCAATTCCCGGCGGCACCTCGATCGTTGCCTGACCTGCCGCGCCTGTGAGACCACGTGTCCTTCCGGCGTTGAATATGGCCGGCTGGTGGATATCGGCCGCGAGGCGCTGGAAACGCGTACCCCGCGGAGCATCGCTGACCGCATTCTGCGTCGCGCACTGCGCCTCATCGTGCCGCATCGCCGGCGCTTCGGCGCCCTGTTGCGCATCGGGCAAGCCTTGCGGCCCATCCTGCCGCGCACGCTGCAGCGCAAAGTACCGCTGCCCCAGCGGCGGCTGCCGGCGGCGCCGACCACGCACCTGCGCCGGGTCGTGTTGCTCGACGGCTGCGCCCAGGCCGCCGCCACCCCGGCCACCAATGACGCGGCGGCGCGGGTGCTCGACCGGCTGGGCATCACCGTCATGCGCGTCGCGCAAGCCGGTTGTTGCGGAGCGGTCAGCTATCACCTGTCGGCGCACGACGAAGCACGCCGCTTCATGCGGCGCAATATCGATGCCCTGCTGCCGGCCGTCGAGGCCGGCGCCGAGCACATCGTTTCCAGCGCCTCGGGCTGCGGCGTGCTGCTCAGAGACTACGGCGAGATCCTGCGCGACGATCCGGACTACGCGGAGCCCGCCGCGAGAATATCGGCCTTGACCGTGGACCTCTGTGAACTGCTACACGGCGAAGACCTGGCCCCGCTGCGCCGGGCGCAGGATTCACCCGTGGCATTGCATCTGCCGTGTACCCTGACCCACGGCCTGCGCCGCAGCGACATGCTGCGGGACGTGCTGGAGCGCTGCGGATTGCAGCTGGCGGCCACGCGGGACGACCACCTCTGCTGCGGTTCGGCCGGAACCTACTCGGTGTTGCAGCCGGAAATGAGTGGCCGCTTGCTCGACAACAAGCTGGCGGCCCTGTCCCTGGATCAACCCACCTGCATCGCCACCGCCAACGTCGGTTGCCAACTGCACCTCGCGACCCGCGCCGAGGTCCCGGTCCGTCACTGGATCGAGCTGCTGGACACCCCCGAAAAATCCGCCCCCGACCTGTAGGATCACCCGAGTG
>JARRQB010000109.1:0-7272 GCA_037382265.1 Gammaproteobacteria bacterium
CTGCTGCTGGCGCGCGCCCGCTAACTGTCCAAGCCGCGCAGCACCCACACGGTCTGGGCGGGCATCCGCGCGATCATCATGCGCAGTTTTCCGCCCCACGCGATGCACACCCGCATCTTCCTGCAGCACGCTGTCGGTTGGGTCATGCACGTCGGGTTGTTCATCGTCATCCTGCTCTACGTACCGCACATCGAATTTATCCGCGGGATGACCGGGCTGCATTGGCCGGGCGTGCCGAGCGTGGTGATATCGATCGCGGGCGGCGTGACCATCGCGGTCATGATTTTCCTGTTGTTCCGCCGCATGACCAACCCGGTGCTGCGCAAGATTTCCACCGCAGACGACTACGTCAGCTGGCTCGTGACCTTCCTGCCGCTGGCTACGGGCATGATGGCCTTTGCGCACCTCCCGCTGTTGCGCTACGAGACGATGCTGGCGCTGCACATCCTCACCGTCGAACTGCTGTTCATATGGATTCCGTTCGGCAAGCTGATGCACATGTTCACGTTCATCCCGTCGCGGGCGCAGGTCGGCGCGTGGTTCGAGCGTAGGGGGGTTCAGGCATGAGTATGGACAAAGAAACCCAGGAACTGTGGGTGATCTTTACGAGCCGGTGGAGATGGCGGACGAGGAGCGCGTCGCCAAAGCCAAGGCCGTGTTCATCGAGAAGCTGTACTGGGATAATGCCATAGCCCTGGAGGCCTGTATCCACTGCGGATTGTGCGCCGAGGCGTGCCATTACTACATCGGCACCAACGACCCCAAGTACACCCCGATTCGCAAGCTCGATCTGCTCAAGCGCGTCTATCGGCGCGAGATGAGCCCGTTGCGTTGGCTGCACCGGCTGTATACGCCGGACATCACGGCCGACGACCTGCGTGAGTGGCAGCCCCTGGTCTACGACTCCTGTACCGAGTGCGGGCGCTGCAGCATGATCTGCCCGATGGGCGTGAACATTGCCGACATGGTTGTCCTCAATCGCGAGGCCATGGCCCAGGCGGGACTGATCCCGGCCGAGCTGCAGGTCATGCAGCAGGGCCAGTTCGAGAAGGGGACCATCTTCGAGGCGGACGTCGACGTCCTCGAGTACAAGATCAACGAGGTCAGCGAAAAGCTCGGCTTCAAGGTGCCGGTCGACGAGAAGTCCGCCGACATCCTGGTGCTCACCAGCGGTCTGGACATCATGCTGTTCAACGACGCCCTGGAGGGCACGGCCAAGATTCTGAACCACATGGGCGTGCCCTGGAGCTTCTGCACCGAGGCCTACGAGGGCGCGAACTTCGGCCTCCTGTCCGGTCACGAGGACACCCAGCGCAAGGCCGCGGAAAAGATCATTACCACCGCGGCCAGCTGCGGCGCCAAGGTGGTCATCACGCCGGAATGCGGCCACGCCTTCCCGGCCCTGCGCTGGTACGGCGCCGAGATGGTGGGCCACGAACTGCCGTTCGACGTGATGTCGATCTCCGAGTACCTCGGCAAGGCGCTGCAGGAAGGGCGCCTGAAACTCAAGCAGGCGGACCAGCGCAAGGTCGTGGCGCTGCACGACCCCTGCAAGGTGGGCCGCATGGGGGGGTCCTTCGAGGAGGCGCGCGCGGTGGTCGAGGCGCTGGGGCTGGAACTGCACGAGACGGCCTCCAACCGCCAGTACAACTTCTGCTGCGGCGGCGGGGCCGGCGTGTTCCTGATCAAGAGCGCCGCGGAACTCCGCCAAAAGGCCTACGAGGTCAAGATGGGCGAGGTCAAGGAGACCGGCGCCGAGGCCCTGGTGGTCTCGTGCGGCAGCTGCCGCCTGAACTTCGAGACCGGCAAGATGAAGGCCCACGACACCATCGAAGTCGACAGCCTGGTCGCCTTGGTGGCGGACAACCTGGCAGACAAGCCCGCAGCCGCCTGAGGCCGGCGGCTTGCCGCCTGCCGCCGACCCTATCGAAAGGAAAGATCCATGACCGAACGCGTCGTCGTCGATCCCATCACCCGCATCGAGGGACACCTGCGTATCGAAGCGCAGATGGATGGCAGCAAGATCGGCCAAGCTTACTCTTCGGGCACCATGGTGCGCGGGATTGAACTCATTCTGCGCGGCCGCGACCCGCGCGACGCCTGGGCGTTCGCGCAGCGCATCTGCGGGGTGTGCACCCTGGTGCACGGCATCGCCTCCGTGCGTGCCGTCGAGGACGCCCTGGACTACGAGGTGCCGAACAACGCGCAGCTGATCCGCAACCTGATGATCGGCGCGCAGTACATTCACGACCACGTGATGCACTTCTATCACCTGCACGCGCTCGACTGGGTCGACGTGGTCTCCGCGCTCAGCGCCGACCCCAAGGCGACCTCGGACCTGGCGCAGAGCCTGTCCAATTGGCCGAAGTCGTCCGTAGGCTATTTCAAGGACACCCAGGCGAAGCTGAAGAAGTTCGTCGATGCCGGCCAGCTCGGCATTTTCGCCAAGGCCTACTGGGGCCACCCGGCCTACAAGCTGCCGCCGGAAGCGAACCTGATGGCCGTTGCGCACTACCTCGAGGCCCTGGCTTGGCAGCGCGACGTGGTCAAGCTGCACGCGATCTTCGGCGGCAAGAACCCGCACCCCATGTTCCTGGTGGGCGGTGCTCCCAACCCGATCGACTTGGATTCGGACTCGGCGGTCAATGCCAAGAAGCTGGCTCAGGTGCAGACGGTCATCGACAAGATGCGCACCTTCGTGGATCAGGTCTATGTGCCCGACACCCTGGCGGTCGCCGGGTTCTACAAGGACTGGTTCTTCCGCGGCGAGGGCCTGGGGAACTTCCTGGTGTTCGGCGACTTCCCTTCCGCCGGCGGCGACCTCCGCGACCCGGCCACCTGGTGGATTCCGCCGGGTGCGATCGTGGATCGCAACCTCAGTGAGGTGCAGGAGGTGGACCTGCGCGATGCTGGACAGGTGCAGGAGTTCGTTTCGCACAGTTGGTACGACTACGGCGGCGGCCCAGGCCAGGGTCTGCACCCCTGGGAAGGCGAGACCAAGTTCAACTACGAAGGCCGCGGCGGGCCGCAGCCGCCCTACCAGCAACTCAACGTGGACGAGGGTTATTCGTGGCTCAAGTCGCCGCGCTGGAAGGGCAAGGCGGTGGAGGTCGGCCCCTTGGCCCGGGTGCTGGTGCTCTACGCCAAGGGCGACGAGGCCACCCGCGAGTTGGTGAACTCGACGCTCCAACTGTTCGACGCCGAGCCGCGCGCGTTGTTCTCAACCTTGGGCCGCACCGCCGCACGCACGCTCGAGTCCAAGCTCATCGCGGACAAGATGCAGACCTGGTACGACGACCTGGTGGCCAATATCCGCGCCGGCGACACCCGGACCTTCAACGAGCGCCAGTGGCAACCGTCCAGCTGGCCGAAGGAGGCCAAGGGGGTGGGGTTCATGGAAGCACCGCGCGGCGGGCTCGCCCACTACGTCGTCATCAAAGACAAGGTCATCGACAACTATCAGGCGGTGGTGCCCTCGACCTGGAACGCCGGCCCGCGCGACGCGAACAATCAGCCGGGCGCCTACGAGGCGGCACTGGAGGACAACCACGAACTGTACGATCCGCAACAGCCGGTGGAGATCCTCCGCACCGTGCACAGCTTCGACCCCTGCATTGCCTGCGCGGTGCACCTCACGGACGAAGACGGCGAGGAGATGCTGCAGGTCAAGGTGCGCTGACACCCCGTCGACCCGCCAGCAGGATGCCCGGCTTCGGCCGGGCATTTTCCATCGTGCGCCCATGCCCGGCTCACCAACAAAAAGCCCGCTCAGTAAGCGGGCCAAGGGATCCAAACAGTCAGGAGGAGTGAGAACACAATCGGCTGTTCCGCCATAGGCGGTGTCCAACCCGTCTCGAGCACAGTGTTGTCCAGAACAGGGCGTTCGACCTTGATTTCGCTCAACTACATGCGAATTCCCTAATGTACTTTTCAGGCGAACTTTTCGCGCTGCTTTGAGGGCGGCTGCCGCTTGCCTGTGAGCCTCCGCCGTGCGCAGAATCCCCGGGATGGACGATACCCACATCAGCCTTGCCCACGGCAACGGCGGGCGTTTCATGCGCGAACTCATCGAAGCCGTGTTCGCGCGTCACCTCGCCAACCCCGGACTGGACGTACACGCCGACGCCGTACCCCTGAAGTTGCCCGACGGCGAGGCGGTGTTCACCACCGACGGTTTCACGGTGCAGCCACTGGAGTTTCCCGGCGGCGACATCGGCGCGCTGGCGGTGCACGGCACCACCAACGACCTGGCGGTGGCGGGCGCCGAGCCGCTGTTCCTCAGCCTCAACGCCTTCATCGAGGAGGGCTTCGAGCTGGCCACGTTGGATCGCATCATCGCCTCGCTGGCGCAGGCCGCCGCCGCCTGTGGGGCGCGCGTGGTGGCCGGCGACACCAAGGTGCTGCGGCGCGGCGAGGGCGGCGGCCTCTACCTCGCCACCACCGGCGTGGGCGTCCGGCGACCCGGGCTGGAACTGGGCATGCACCAAATCGAGCCCGGCGACCGCCTGCTGGTCAGCGGGCCGGTGGGCGACCACGGTGTGGCGGTGATGCTGGCGCGGGAGGAATTCGGCATGCGCGGCGACCTGGTGTCCGACGCCGCCAGCGTGCTGCCGTTGACCCGCGTCGCGCGGGATCTCGAGGGCCTGCGCTTCATGCGCGACCCCACGCGCGGCGGGCTGGCGACGGTGGCGCACGAGATCGCCCACGCCAGCCGCCTCGAGGTGCGCCTGGACGGACCGGCGATCCCGGTGCGCGATGCCGTGGACTCGGTGTGCGAGATCCTCGGCTTCGATCCGCTGTTCCTCGCCTGCGAGGGACGGGTGGTTGCGGTGGCCCGGCCCGATGCGGCCCAGCAGATTCTCGCTGCCTGGCGGAAGCTGCCCGAGGGTGCGGGCGCGGCGCTGATCGGCGAGGTCGCTCCCGGCACTGCTCGGGTGACCCTCAGCACGGAGCTCGGCGGCAGGCGCGTGCTGGAGGAACTGGAAGACGACCCGCTGCCGCGGATTTGCTGAACACGCCGTTCTTTCCCGTGTGCCGGTACTCCGCCAACGTATTGCCCTCGCCCCGCGCGCCCGCGTGCGAGCGCCAGGGCGGATCCGGAGGGGCTAAAAAGGGTTGATGAACGCTGCTTCAGAGGCATCACCCGGCGAGCGCCTGCGCGTCCGCGGCCAGGTGCAGGGCGTCGGCTTCCGGCCCACGGTGTGGCGCATCGCGCGCGACCTGGGACTCGACGGCGACGTGCGCAACGACGGCGAGGGCGTGCTCATCCGCCTGCTCGGGTCGGCTACGGCAGTCGACGCCTTCTGCCGCCGGCTGCGCGCGCAGTGCCCGCCGCTGGCGCGGATCGACGCGCTCGAACGTGCCCCGCTCGCGGACCCGCCGACCCGAACCGGCTTTCACATCGTCGAGAGCGCGGCGACCGCGGTGCGCACCGGGGTGGTGCCCGACGCTGCCACCTGCCCGGCCTGCCGAGCGGAGATTACCGATCCGACCGACCGGCGCCACCGCTACCCGTTCACCAACTGCACGCACTGCGGACCGCGGCTGACCATCGTGCGCGCCATCCCCTACGACCGGGCCAACACCAGCATGGCCGTGTTCCCGATGTGCCCGACCTGCGCCGCCGAGTACGCCGACCCGGCCGACCGGCGCTTCCACGCGCAGCCGAACGCCTGTCCAGCGTGCGGACCCCGGGTCTGGCTCGAGGATCCGTCCGGCGCACGGCTCGACCCCGCGGCGTTCGGCGCCGCCGATGCGATACAGGCCGCGGCCCGGCTGCTTGCCGAGGGCCGCATTCTGGCGGTCAAAGGCATCGGCGGCTTTCACCTCGCCTGCGACGCGGCCAACGCGCCTGCGGTCGACGAGCTGCGCCGGCGCAAGCGCCGCTTTCACAAACCCTTTGCCCTGATGGCGGCCGACCTGGCGACCATCGGGCGCTACGCGCGGGTCGGTGCGGCCGAGGCCGAACTCCTTGCGGGCAGCGCCGCGCCGATCGTGCTGCTGGAACGCCTGCCCGACGCACCCCGCCTCGCCCCCGGCATCGCACCGGGCCAGGCGACGCTGGGCTGGATGCTGCCGTACAGCCCGGTTCACCACCTGCTGTTGGCCGACTGGCGGGAGCGCGCGGCGGGGGCACTGGTCATGACCAGCGGCAATCTCTCCGACGAGCCGCAGTGCATCGACAACGCCGAGGCTCACGGCCGGCTCACGGAAATCGCCGACGCCCTGCTGATGCACGACCGGGAGATCGTCAACCGCGCGGACGACTCGGTGGTGCGGGTGCTCGACGGTGCACCGCGCCTGTTGCGGCGGGCACGCGGTTATGCGCCCGCCGCCATCTCGCTGCCCGCGGGATTCGCCGATGCCCCGCCGCTGTTGGCGCTCGGTGGCGAGCTGAAGAACACCCTGTGTCTGGTGCGCGACGGCCGGGCCGTGCTGTCGCAGCACCTGGGCGACCTCGAGGATGCTCGCGCCGCCGACGCATTCGAGCGCGCCATAGCGCTGTACGAGACGATCTTCGCCCATCGGCCCGAACGGCTGGTGGTGGACCGCCACCCCGATTACCGCTCCACCCGCTACGGTCGTGCGCGGGCCGCCCGCGAAGGCCTGTCGCTTGACGCCGTTCAGCATCACCACGCACACGTCTGCAGCGTGCTGGCCGACAACGACTGGCCGCTGGACGGTCCCGCCGTGATCGGGGTGGCGCTCGACGGGCTCGGCTTCGGCACCGACGGCACGGTTTGGGGCGGGGAGTTTTTATACGCGGACTATCGTGGTTTCGAGCGTCTGGGCCGGCTACGTCCGGTGGCCATGCCGGGCGGTACCCGGGCGATTCTCGAGCCCTGGCGCAACGCCTACGCCCAGCTGGCGGCGACCTTCGGCTGGGAGAATTTTGCGGCGCGCTGGCCGACGCTCGAGCTCACGCGCTGGCTTGGCACGCAACCGCTCGGCCTGGTGCAGACCATGCTGGCGCGCGGCCTCAACTGTCCGGCGAGCAGTTCCTGCGGCCGACTGTTCGACGCCGTGGCGGCCACCCTGGGAGTCCGGCGCGAGGGCATCAGTTACGAGGGCCAGGCCGCCATCGAACTGGAGACCCTGGCCGAGGCGGCGGCCGACCGCCGGGGCGCCTACCCGTTCGAGCGCAACGGCGCGGCGCCCTTTGCCGTCGACCCCGCCCCGATGTGGAGCGCACTGCTCGACGACCTCGCCCGCGGGGAACCGGCGCCCGACATCGCTGCCCGCTTCCACCGCGGTCTGGCGGCGGTGGTGGTG